>NZ_FODY01000025.1 GCF_900110485.1 Propionispora vibrioides
TTGGTGGGCGATGACAGGATCGAACTGCCGACATCCTGCTTGTAAGGCAGGCGCTCTCCCAGCTGAGCTAATCGCCCGTATAAAATGGTGACCCGTGGGGGAATCGAACCCCCGATACCGCCGTGAAAGGGCGGTGTCTTAACCGCTTGACCAACGGGCCACAATGGTGATCCACCCGCGACTCGAACGCGGGACACCCTGATTAAAAGTCAGGTGCTCTACCGACTGAGCTAGTGGATCATGCCGTCTCACAAGATATGATTATATAGCAACATTATATTATTGTCAACTACATTTTCTAAAAAAATTACAGGTGCGACAAATACCGCAGGTAGATATAGCCATTTGCTATAACGATAGATAAAAGCATCAGCGGAAAGCCGATCGTTAAAAACCGCCGGAAGGAAAGCGGATAGCCCTGCTGCGCCGCCAGACCGGCAACGATCAGATTGGCGCTTGCCCCAATTAAACTGCCGTTGCCACCCAGGCAGGCCCCCAGAGCCAAACTCCACCACAACGGCTCCATATTGGCAATGCCCAGTTGCCCCATATTCTGAATCAAGGGAATCATAGTCGCCACAAAAGGAATATTGTCCACGAAAGCCGAAGCAATGGCACTCAGCCATAGAATCAGCATAGCTGACAATGCCGGGCTGCCACCAGTCACCTCGATGGCATACCGGGCCACGCCGTCAATAATGCCTGTTTCCATCAACCCGGAAACCAACACAAAGAGACCTAAGAAGAAAAAAATAGTTGGCCATTCAATTTTCTCCAGCGCCACTTCAACAGCATGCTCGGTTTTGGCGGTAAGCAACAGCAAGACAAAGGCACCACTTAGCGCCACGGTCGATGATTCCAGATGCAATGCCTGATGGCCCAGAAAACCGGCCAATGTAACACCTAATACAGACAAACATTTGACAAGCAGTGCCGGATCAACCAATTCTTCCTTCTCATTTAGTTGCAGCAAGGCCAGTTTATGCCGTTCGTCAGTTACCAACTGCTTACGATAAAACAATATCAAGAGAATGATCGTGACAAATAAAATGGCCAGAGCAACCGGGGCCAGATTATGGATAAAAGCCAAAAAGGTCAGTTCCCTTACGGCACTGCCGATCATGATATTGGGCGGATCACCGATAAGAGTCGCCGTCCCGCCGATATTGGAGCTTATAATCAGGGTAATCAAGTACGGTTCAGGCTTGATGTTCAGCCGCTGGGTCAGTGTCAGTGTCACCGGGACCATGAGCAGTACCGTCGTCACATTGTCCAGCAGCGCGGAAAAGAGTGCTGTAATCACCGCTAAAACGATTAGAATCGGTACCGGCCGGCATTTTACCCTTTTCGCGGCATATATGGCAATATAACGGAAGATTCCCGTTTGCCCGGTAATGGCCACCATAATCATCATCCCCACCAGTAAACCTAATGTATTAAAATCTATATGATGAACGGCCGTCTCATAATCGACAATACCTAATAGCACCATCGCCAGTCCGCCAAGCATGGCAACCACCGTACGGTGGATTTTTTCCGAAATTATCAAAGCATAGGTTACTAAGAATACGCCCAAAGCGAGCATTGCCTGGTTTTCCATCGGTCAGTAAGTACCTCCATAATTCTGAAAATAGACAAAAAGAGCCTGTGGTGACAGGCTCCTCCAAAAAACAAATTTTTATTCAATTCTCTGACTAGTATAACTAAAATATTCTGTTTTGGCAAGTCACTCTGGCGGTTTCTCCATTTGGATCATTCCAGCCTGGCGAAAGTTGACTGTCCCGGCAAAATAACGTATGATTTGAACAATGGCCGCTTATTGCCGCCAAAGGAGGAATCATCTGTTGTCTGAGTTTTCTTTCTGGAGCTCCATTGCTATTTTTATAATTGTCTATGCCTTGATTATCGGGGAACAGTTTCACCGCATGACCGTGGCGCTGACCGGCGGCCTGCTTATGCTGCTGACAGGATTTATAAGCCAGGAAACGGCGCTCAAGGAAGCAATTGATTTTAACACACTGGGCCTGTTGATCGGTATGATGCTATTGGTCACCATTACCCGCCGGACAGGCGTGTTTGAGGCCATTGCCATTTGGGCAGCCCACATCACCGGCGGCTATCCGCTCCGTCTGCTGGCTCTGTTGTCGCTGATCACGGCGCTGGCCTCCGCTTTTTTAGATAATGTCACTACCGTGCTGCTTACTGTTCCGATTACATTGACCCTGACCGACAAACTGGAGATCAACCCGCTGCCCTTTCTGATTTCCGAGATTATCGCTTCCAATATTGGCGGAACGGCAACCCTCATCGGGGATCCGCCCAACATTATGATCGGCAGTGCAGCCGGCCTTGATTTCAACTCGTTTCTGCTGCAGCTGGCGCCTATCAGCCTGCTCATTTTACTCGTCACGATCGGGCTGCTGCTGTTGATCTATCGTCAGGAACTGCAGACGACGGAAGAGAACCGCCTTGCCCTGCTGGCGCTTAATTACCGGGATGAAATTAAGGACCAGGCCCTGCTCCGAAAATCCCTGGCTGTCCTCAGCCTGACCATTCTTGCCTTTATGCTGCACGGTACACTGCACCTGGAATCGGCCACCGTTGCCCTGACCGGTGCCGTCGTCCTGCTGCTCATCAGCCGGGAAGAACCGGAAGATGTCCTGTTACACGTAGAGTGGCCTACTATATTTTTCTTTATTGGCCTATTTGTGCTGGTTGGCGGCTTGAAAGCCACCGGTGTGATCAGTGCGCTGGCTAAGTGGAGCCTAACCCTGACCCAGGGGGACATTCTGCAAACCTCCCTGCTGGTCCTCTGGGTCTCAGCCATCGCCTCAGCCTTTATTGACAATATCCCTTTTGTCGCTACCATGATCCCTCTGCTGAAAGAAATGGGCCAACTAGGCGGCCTTGCCCTCGACCCGGTGTGGTGGTCACTGGCCCTGGGCGCTTGCCTGGGTGGCAACGGTACACTGATTGGCGCCTCGGCTAATGTCATCGTGGCCGGCATAGCCGAAAAGAACGGCGTGCTTCTTTCCTTCCGAACGTATTTCAAGGTGGCTTTTCCGCTCATGCTGGTATCTATTCTGCTTTCTCATCTCTACATCTGGCTCCGCTATTTTTAACTATTTTTAAATAAAAAAGGACTGCCCACAGGTTTTTCACCTGTCAGGCAGTCCTCTTTATTTATAGTTCTTTGGGGCCGGTTAGGGAACTACCATAACCCATGGGTAAAATCATTTACCTCATCGGTATCAACCAGTCCCTGTTCCTGCAGTTCGGCCTGGCGATTGACAAAATCTTGGGCCGAGTGAAAGCCGAGTGTTTTCAGCCGGTAGTTCATCGCCGCCACTTCCACAATACCGGCCAGATTTCGCCCGGGCCGAACGGGGATAATGGTTTTCGGTATGGACACGCCCAAAATTTCCGTCCGTTCATCGTCGATCCCCAGGCGATCATAATACTTGCCGTGCTGCCACTCTTCCAGATGAATAGTCAGATTGATATCCTGGAACAGGCGAACCGCCCGGATGCCGAACAGCGTCTTGATGTCCAAAATTCCCAAGCCGCGAATTTCCATAAGATGACGGATCATCTCCGGCGCCCGGCCGACCAGATTATTCTCCGCCACGCGGGTCACCACCACGGCATCATCGGCCACCAGCCGATGACCGCGCTTAATCAGCTCCAGCGCCGTTTCGCTCTTACCAATGCCGCTGTCGCCGGTAATGAGCGTACCAATACCATGAACATCGACAAACACACCGTGAATGGTAATGCTGGGCGCCAGGCGACGTTCCAGATAATCGGTCAACCGGCCAATAAACCGGGTGGTCGGCTGCAACGTGCGCAACACGGCCAGGTGAGCCTCTTCCGCCAGTTTAAGCCAATGCTCCGGCAGCGACTTGCCCCGCGTAATAATCACACAGGGAATCTCCAGACCGGTAAGCGTCTTCCAGCATTCGGTGGCCAGCGTCTCACCCAATGATTCCAGGAAGGCCATTTCAGCCATGCCAATGACCTGAATCCGCTGGTGCTCAAAATACTTTAAATATCCGGCCAGCATCAGTCCGGGCCGGTTGATGTCCGGCACCCGTACCGGACGGTCCAGATAATCGGTACCGCTGATTATCTCCAGCCCGCAAGGTTCAATTATGTCTTTGACAAGCAATTCCTTCTTCATCAGTAATATCCTTCCAGTATTTTAGCCAGAATTTCCACGGCGACCTGCTCATCCTCGCCGTCGGCCTCGATAATAATGGTCATACCAATCTGAGGTTCCAGTGATATCAGCCCTAAGATGCTTTTTCCGTCAACCCTGTAATCGCCGCTGATCGCTGTCACTTCGCAGACAAAGCGTCCTGCCGCTCTGGCAAACGCTGCCGCATGGCGTGGATAAAGAGTATTGCGTCTTATAATCTCCACACATTTTCTTGTCACGCCCCAGGACCTCCCTGCTAATAATTAAAACATATCTGCCAATATCATCGTCTGTTCCCGGCCGGGACCGACCGAAACCAAACCGATGGCAATACCGCTAACCTCACTCAGCCGTTCTACATAGCGACGGGCATTAAGCGGCAGGTCTTCATACGAGCGAATATGGGACGTTGGCTGCTGCCAGCCAGGCAATTCCTCATAAACCGGTTCCACCCGGGACAGCACGTTCAGACTAGCCGGAAACTCATTAATAATTTTCCCGTTATATTTATAGGCTACACAAACTTTAACCATAGGCAGTTTATCCAGGATATCCAGGCGGGTAATCGCCATATAGTCAATGCCGCTGACATAGCCCGCATAGCGGATGATGCAGGCATCCAGCCAGCCGCAGCGACGGGGGCGACCGGTAGTAGTGCCGTATTCATGGCCTTCCTCCCGGATCAGATCACCTGTTGCATCATGCAGCTCGGTCGGGAACGGCCCTTCGCCAACTCGGGTGGTATAGGCTTTCACCACACCGACAACCTTGCTGATTTTGCTCGGGCCTACGCCGGCTCCGATGCAGGCACCGCCGGCAATCGGATGCGATGAAGTCACATAAGGAAAGGTGCCATGGTCCAGATCAAGCAAGGTAGCCTGGGCGCCTTCAAACAGCACTTTCTGGCCGGCTTTAATGGATTCATGCAAAATAGCCGACGTATCGGCGACATACGGACGCAATTGTTCGGCATACTCCTGGTATTCCTTAAGCACCTCGGCAAAGTCAAATCCGTCCGTATTATATACTGCTTTCAGTAAATGATTCTTGGCCTCCAGATTGCGGGCCAGCTTTTCTTTGAATTCCTCCGGCTCCAGCAAATCGCAAACCCGGATGCCACTGCGGGCATTTTTATCCATATAGCAGGGACCAATACCGCGCTTGGTTGTGCCGATTTTAAAGTCGCCGCGGGAAGTTTCCTCCACTTCATCCAGCAGGCGATGATAAGGCATGATTAAATGAGCCCGGTTGGACAGCTTTAGGCTGCTGGTATCAATTCCTTTGGCCTGCATGCTTTTTATTTCTTCCAGCATAACCTTGGGGTCAACCACCACGCCATTGCCAATGACACAAGTTTTACCATTATATAGTATGCCTGACGGCAGTAAATGCAGCTTAAACTCCTGATCCCCTACCACAACGGTGTGTCCGGCATTATTGCCCCCCTGATAGCGAACAACCACATCCGCTCTTTCGGCTAAATAGTCGACGATTTTTCCTTTCCCTTCGTCTCCCCATTGCGTTCCAATTACAACTGTTGCTGACATATCCATCCTCACCCTTCTTGACGGTCTTATCTGACCATAGTAACGGCACGGCGACGGAATATCCCCTTCCGTTCACTGACCGCGTATCCAGCACTGCTCCAGTTTACTCGTCCGATTGCAGCTGAGGGGCAACGACAGCACCCGGCAACCCGTTCAGTCTGCGGCTATATCATCTTGAATATTTTAACCAAACCCACAAAAATAACTCAAACATGACGTATCCACGCCGTTATTTGAGTTGCTGAGGAAGGTATCCGATTTTCCCTCGTTAATCATAGCACTTCGCCCTTTCCTCTGTCAATAAACTTTTCGAATATTACTTTAGATTAAAGGATAAATGTTCGGATATTCGTCAAAATTCACTTTATTTTCCCGGAAAATATATTTTTCTTTCCCCCTTTTTAGCTATTTTTACCGCTAGTACCTTATCAGTCTTACCTATGTCCAATATATGCGGCTCCTCCGCCTGGGGAGACGAAAAAAATCTCTATCAGCCTTTCCTCTGTTTTAAGTGATGCAAGGCACTAGTGCCCCATCAACTCTGAAAGTACAATTTCTTCACGGACCTTTTTCCGTAAGGCTTCGTTATCACCGGCTTACCTAAACTCGATAGGTGTGCTTCTTTGTCCTGCCTTGCAAAAAAATCCCCGCAAATTTAATTTGCACTTTCAATTCGCTGGAGCACCAGGTTTTAAAATCCGGCAATGAGGCATACTACCTACAGCACACGATGATTACGAGGACGACACTATGCAAAGTATTTTGGCCTATGTTCAAACCTTTCTTCCGCCGGTCTCCTGGTTTATCCAATTGCTACTGGCACTCCTTCTCATAGCGGTTCTTGGCCTTTTGCTGGGAAAACCGGTCATGCGCTATGTCATAAACCGGGTTGTCGACGATGCCAGCGCAAAGATACTCTCCGACGAGTATGACGAAAATGTTGCCGAACTGCTTCCCTCATTAAAACGTTTTTCTGTAATCAATATCATCGAACTAAGTTTACGGGCCGAAACCGGCAAGGTTATAACCAGGCCGCTAGGAACACCAAAACATTACCCCGAGTTTGACAACCTTCTATTTTCACCACAGCAAATGACCCGCTTCACTCTGCCGGTAAGCACCAACATCGATATGGCCGTAACACTGGGTTGTAACGCAAAGAAACCGCTTAAACTAAAAATTCCTTTGATAATTGGCTCCATGGCCTACGGTCTTGCTCTAAGCGAAGAAGCAAAAGTAGCATTAGCTACCGCCAGCAAACGATTAGGGACTGCACTTGGATCTGGCGAAGGTCCCTTCCTACCTGAAGAAGCTGACGCCGCCGGCAAATTTATCCTGCAAATTTGCCGCTGGTCCTGGGGACTGCGGACAAATGAACAAATTGCCGCCGCCGACATGCTGGAAATAGCCATGGGGCAAGGGGCCGATGTCGGTACCGCACCAATCATCTCCGCTGATATTGAAGGACGGGCCCGGGAACTCGGTGGGCTGGCCCCCGACGAAACAGCCATTTCCCTGCCGGCACCGCCGGGTGTACACTCTCCGGCCGACTGGCCTGCTTTTATAAAGAAACTACGCCAGCGCGCCGAGGGAAAGCCTATTGCCTTAAAACTGATGGCCACCGATCGCCTGGAGGAAGAACTGGCCGTTGCCATTTCCTTGGGAGTTGATGTAATCTGCCTGGACGGAGCCGGCGGGGGATCACACGCCGTAGCACCTATCAAGCAGGACAATTTTTCTATTCCTATCCTATACGCGCTGGTGCGGGCCAAACGGTATTTAGCGGGAACCAAAATCAGCCTCATGGTCGGCGGCGGACTGTATACCCCCGGTCACTGCCTCAAAGCGCTGGCACTGGGGGCCGATGCGGTGGTATTAGGTACTGTTCCACTCTTTGCCCTGGTACACAATCAGGCTACCAAGGCGATTCCCTGGGAACCGCCCACCGCACTGGTCTACTACAATTCACAAACCAAGGATAAGTTCGACCTCTGCCAGGGGGCCACCAGTGTAACCAATGTATTTACTTCCATGGTACTGGAAATGGAAGAGGCCATGCGAGCTTTGGGCAAGTCCTCGTTAAACCAGCTTACTCCCGACGATCTAGTCGCCTTGGATTCGCTTACGGCCGACCTTACAGGAGTGAAAAAGGTAACCGATACCTGTACGCCCCGCCCCCCTTCCAACATCGGCCGAACGACACTCCACGGCCAGCCAAATCGCTTTGCCGAACGTCAGCAGTACACCGCATTGCTGAATCAAATGCGCCAATCCATCCAGCAGGCAAAAAAAACCGCCGCCCGCCTGGAAAGCATGCGGGAACGGCTCCGGTCTTATCTGGAGTAGCCCACCCGCAGCAGAACCAGCGCCGTTTTACGACTAAGAGCCCCAAAGCCGGAACGAGTTACCGGATTTGGGGCTCTTAGTCGTGCGCCAGACTTTTTGTCTACAAATTGCGACGTACCTCGTCAAGAAATTCTTCCTCGCTGTCTTTGATGACCAGTTCATCATTGATATACCCAAAGCTCTGATCTTCATGCTGACCGCATTCACCGATGCACTCAACCTGTAAATCCAACTCCTGCAGCATGTCCTGTAATTTTTCCACATCCACATGGGAACAGCTTGGACAGACCCTGACCATCCACCAGACCCCCTTTTATCATATCAACCACAGTATGTCCAGGGTACCACCCAGCTAAACCCTCCGCTGCTGACAACGGAGGGTCTAGCTATGAAGCCACTGATTTAATGGGGGCTGCATGGCAAGGACGAAAACACGCAGCATAACAAATTAATATTTTCTTAAGCTACATTTGCCGTTTCAGCCGAGCGCAGCAAGCGGGCCGAGTTTAACACCACCAGAATAGAACCGGCATTATGGACAATGGCGGCGGCCACCGGTCCCAATATGCCCACGGCGGCAAAACCGATAGCGACTATATTGATCAGATTGGCCACTATAATATTCTGCCCAATCGTTTTATAGGCACGCCGGCTTACCTGAATGGCTTCCGGTATTTTCCGCAAGTCATCCGACAAGAGCGCAATATCGGCCGCTTCGATGGCAATATCGGTGCCGGTGCAGCCCATGGCAATCCCAATGTCGGCCTTGACCAGAGCCGGCGCGTCATTGATACCGTCGCCAATCATCGCCACTTTGCCGCCGGCAGCCTGATATTCCTTGATAAAATTCACTTTATCTCCCGGCAGCAAGTCACCGTGAATGACCGGAATGTTCAGGCGGCTGCCAATAGCATGGCCGGCGGCGGCAGCATCGCCTGTCAGCATGACCAAACCGGCAACCTGCTTAGGATACAAGGCACTAAGCACCTCGGCCGCCTCCTGGCGAATAGGGTCTTCAATGACCAGCATGCCCACCACCGCGTCACCTTCCACCAGGAAAACCACCGTACCTCCCAAGGCCTGTTCCGCGTCGCAATAGGCAGCCTGTTCGGCGGTTAGTCCGATATCACGGCCAGTTAACAAAGCCTTATTACCTAATAGATAGCCAATCCCTTCATAACCGGCGATAATTCCCTGCCCAATAACCGGGCGCCAGTTATCCGGCTCGACCGGCAGAATGTCTTCCTCTGCGGCTGCCTGCAGGATGGCCTTGGCCAAATGGTGCTCCGAGCGTTTTTCAATACCGGCCGCTATCCCCAATATAAAGGCCCGGTCGCGGCTACCGAAACAGCGGACCGCCTTTACCTGAGGCTTGCCGATCGTAATCGTGCCGGTTTTGTCAAACAAAATGGTATCAATCCGTCCGGCCGATTCCAGGACCTCGCCACCCTTGATCAAAATCCCCCGCCGGGCAGCCGCGCCAATAGCGGCGGCAACAGCGGTAGGCGTACTGAGCAGCATGGCGCAGGGACAAAAAACAATCAGAATGGTAACACCCCGGACAATGTCGCCTGTCACCAGATAGACCAATAAGGCAATCGTCAAACTAAGCGGCACAAACCAGTTGGCCCAGCGGTCAATCATCCGGGCAATCGGCGCCTTGCTTTCCTGGGCTTCCCTGACCATATTGATAATATGCCCCAGCGCCGTATCCTGCCCGACCTTGGTAGCCACCAGTTCGATACTGCCTGACGTTGCCAGGGTACCGCCAAAAACTGTATCTCCCTCCCGCCGCTCCAGTGGAATGGATTCGCCGGTGATCGCCGATTGATCCACCGAGGCATAACCGGCAGTAACCAGACCGTCAACGGGAATTTTATCCCCCGGTTTAACCAGCAGCTGATCGCCAACCTGCACGGCTTCGGCGGCAATCTCCTGCTCCACACCGTCTTTTAACAGGCGCGCCTTAAGCGGCGCCAGTCCGGCCAGCTTCTGGAGCGCCAAATTGGCTTTCTCCAACGTCATATGCTCCAGCAGCTCGCCGATCGTCATAATCAGCGCTACTTCGGCGGCGGCAAAATATTCACCGATAGCAAGCGAAGCAAGGATGGCAATGCTGACCAACAGCCCCACCTTGGTATCACCCCGCTGGCAGATGGCCCGGATGGCTTCCCTGACGATCGGATAGCCGCAGAGTATGGCGGCTATCAGGGCCGTATCTACACCCGCGATGCTGGGCAGCAGCCCGGACCAGTAACCGCCGGTCAGCAGCGCCGTCACGGTTATAATCATATAATCCTTAGTATGGCCGCCATGAGCATGGTCGTGGCCATGACCACAGCATGACTGGGTCTCATTTTTTTCTAATATAGTTGTTTTCTCCACAAGAACCACCTCACTCTTCAATATGTTCAAGGCATTGACGAAACAGTTGCACAATATGGCCGTCGCTCAGGGAATAATATACGTGCTGCGCCTCCTTGCGGGTTTTTACCAGGCGCATATTCCGCAGCAGCCGCAACTGATGGGATACGGCCGACGGGGACATATTGAGCAGTGTGGCAATATGGTGCACACAGAGTTCTCCGGCTTCGGCCAAAACAAAGACAATTTTGACCCGGGTTGGTTCGCTCAGCACCTGAAAGGTATCGGCCACATCCAAGAAGATTTCTTCATCCAGCATGCTATCTTTTATCACCGCTAACCGCCGCTCTTCCACGCACAGATTATCACCGCAGTCAGCCACTTTTCCTTTCATCAATGAACACCCCGCTTCTATGTGTATATGAATATACGCTCATATAATCACATACTCATTATAATCAAACCAAGCGCCGGAAGCAATACCTGCTCGTCAAAAAAATAAAAAGCCAAAAGCACCTGTTTGGCGCCTTTGGCATACCTTACGTCCGGACTTTATGGTGGTCCTTCCATGCGGGTCAGATTATCAAATTTAGTAAATTGCTTATGGAAAAAGAGCTGGACTGTATCCACCGGACCGTTGCGGTGCTTGGCAATGATGACTTCGGTAATATTCTTCTTCTCCGTATCGGGATTATAATAGTCTTCCCGGTACAGGAAGGAGACGATATCGGCATCCTGCTCCAGCGAGCCCGATTCCCGCAGATCGCTTAGCATCGGTTTTTTCACCTGACGGGACTCGACGCTGCGGCTAAGCTGCGAGAGCGCGATAACCGGCACATTGAGTTCACGGGCCAGCGATTTCAGCGAGCGGGAAATTTCCGAGATTTCCTGCTGGCGATTCTCACCGCTGCGACCGCTGTTGCCACCTTGCATGAGCTGCAGATAGTCGATGATGATCAGCTTCAGTCCATGTTCAATTTTCAGCCGCCGGGCTTTGGCGCGCAACTCCACTACACTGATGCCCGGCGTATCGTCAATGAAGACAGGTGAAGACGACAGCCGGTCTGCCGCCTTGATCAGCTTGGGCCAGTCCTTATCCTCCAACTGGCCAATACGCACCCGCTGCGAGTCGATGGGAGCCTCGGCGCACAGCATACGCTGCACCAGCTGCTCCTTGGACATTTCCAGACTGAAAAAGGCCACCGGCTGTTTTTCCCGAATCGCAATATGCTGGGCGATATTCAACACAAAGGCAGTTTTCCCCATACTGGGGCGGGCCGCAATCAGGATCAGATCCGAAGGCTGCAGCCCCGAGGTCAGTTGATCCAAATCCTTAAAGCCTGTGGCCAGTCCGGTGATGCCGCCCTTGGATTCATAGAGCTGTTCAATTTTGTCGATGGCACCAAAGATAATGCTTTTGATCGGGGTAAAATCCTGGCCGACCTTGCGGTTGGAAACACCCAGGATTTTCTTCTCGGCCTCATCCAGGATGGTGGCCACTTCCTCGGTTGCCTCATAGCCCATGCCGGCAATCTCAGTGGCCGAATTAATGAGTTGCCGCAGCAGCGCCTTTTCCTCAATAATCCGGGCGTGATACAGCACATTGGCCGCCGTTGGTACGGCATTGGCCAGCGAAGTGATGTAGGAGATACCACCGGCACCCTCCAGTTTTTCTTCCTTGCGTAAATATTCAGTTACGGTAATCAAATCTACCGCGTCGTTTTTGTTAAAAAGCTGCAACATGGCATTGAAAATCAGCCGGTGCGCCTCACGGTAAAAATCCTCTTTGCGCAAAAACTCGGCCACTTTGGAGATGGCCTCCCGTTCGATCAGCATGGCGCCCAGCACCGACTGCTCGGCTTCCACATTTTGCGGTGGTACTCTATCTATCAAGCAAATTCCCCCTCACCCACTCGTACCTTACGGTGATCGCAGACTAAAACAAGAGGTATAGGGATGGGACCATCCCTATACCAACCTGTCAGGCACTGATTTGTTCGATCTCAGCAAATAAAATTTGCAAGGCTTCTTCCACCGTATCCACCGGACAAATTTCCAGTCCTAGATGGGACTGCGGAATATCCTGCTCATTTTCCTTCGGAATAATCATCGTGGTAATACCGGCTTGCTTGGCACCGTAGGCTTTCTCAAAGACGCCGCCGACCGCCTTGACCTTACCCTGAATCGAAATTTCGCCAGTAATGGCTACATTTTGCCGGATAGCCTGTCCAGTAATGGCGGAAATAATGGCCGCCGTAATGGCTGTGCCGGCCGACGGACCGTCAATCCGGCCGCCGCCGATAATATTGATGTGAATGTCGTAATTGTTCAAGTCTTTGCCGGTAATCTTACGGACTACCGCAGCAGCGTTAAAAACCGAATCCTTGGCCATGCTGCCGGCGGTATCGTTAAACCGGATGCTGCCTTTGCCGGCTTCCGTCAGCGGGAAGGCAACCGCCTCAATTTCCAGTACTGAGCCTAGATAGCCGGCTACGCCGAGACCGAATACCTTACCCACCTCAGCGACTGCCGCGGCCTTGCGGGTTACATAAGGCGTCAGGCGGCTCACCTGGGCTACCCGGTAGACATCCTCCTTGGCAATGCTCAGCGCGGTTGGATCGCTATCGGCACGATACAAGGCCAGCCCGTAAGCATCGGACAGAATATTGATGGCTTTCCGGCCTTCAATAGTATATTCACTGATCAGACGCGGCACGTCGGCATCCATGTCGACGCCCAGCTTTTGCGCCGCGTTATAGATAATCTCTTCAATGTGCTTCGGCGTCAGCGGTTCAAAGTAAATTTCGGCGCAACGGGAACGAATGGCCGGATTGATGTCCTCCGTATCACGGGTGGTAGCCCCAATCAGGATAAAATCAGCCGGTGCCCCTTCCTCAAACAGTTTTTTAATATACTTAGGGATATTGCTATCGGTCGGATCATAATAGGCCGACTCAAACGACACCCTCTTATCCTCCAGTACCTTGAGCAGCTTATTCTGCAATAAAGGGTCCATTTCGCCGATTTCATCAATAAACAAAATCCCGGCGTGCGCATCGGTTACCAACCCCGGTTTGGGTTCGGGGATACCGGTCTCGGCCAGATCTCGCCGCGCCCCCTGATAAATAGGATCGTGGACCGATCCTAGCAGTGGATTGGTCATATCACGGGAATCCCAGCGCAGGCTGGTGCCGTCAACTTCAATAAACGGCGCATCCGGTGCAAAGGGCGTAATTTTCATCTTCTTGGCTTCTTCCAGCACCAGCCGGGCCGCCGTAGTCTTGCCGACACCGGGTGGTCCGTACAGGATCAGATGCTGCGGATAAGGTGAAGCCAGCTTGGCCCGCAGGGCTTCAATCGCCCGTTCCTGACCCACGATTTCTCCCAAAGCCGCCGGACGAAGCAGTTCCATGGCTGACTTGGTCAGTCCTTTTTGCTCCAGCACTTCCAGCATGGCGTATTTTTTCAGGGTCTGCGGATTTTCCACGCTGTTTTGCTCTTCCTTCAGCACCTGCATCTTGATTTCTTTCACATATTCCTGATGGCGTTCTTCCATCTTTTCAGCAATCTTTTTCTCCAGCTTTTCTTCCACTGTGCGGCGGGCCATCAGATCGGCCAGTTCATCCTCGATTTCTTCCAGAATATCAGGAATCTCCTCCGGCAACGGCAGTTTATCCACCGTCGGGTCCTCAAATACGACTTTTTGCAAGGCCAATACCCGCTCCGGCAGGCTTTCGGAACGCATTAATTCCAGCGCGTCCAGCTTGCCGGCCCGCAGCACCACCTTCTCGGCTCCCATAATGCCGGAGAAAAGGCCGTACAGGGAAGCCACCTGGCGTTTTAATTGTTCGTCTGACGACGTTTTTTGTTCCATTGACTCGGTTCGCAGAAACTTATTTAAAAAGTCTTTCATGCTGTTATTTCCTTTCTATGTTCCGAACGAACCACTACTATTTTATCTATTGTCCGTTCGCGCGCTATTGTGCCCGGATATGGACCTGGATTTTAGCCGTAATTTCCGGATGAACCCGGATAATCGCCGGATAAGTGCCCAAAGCCTTGATGGCCTCCTTCAGCTCGATTTTGCGTTTGTCAACCTCAATGCCATGCTGGGCGGCCAACGCTTCAGCCACATCCTTACCGGTAACTGAACCGAACAGCTTACCGCCTTCACCGGTTTTCACGGCAATCGACACTTCCACCTTGGAAATTTGTGCCGCCAGCACCGTGGCCTCATCCACCTGCTGCTGGTGCTTGCGTTCTTCCGAGGCTTTTTTCTGCTTGGTTTCGTTAATGGTGCTATTGTTAGCTATGATAGCCAATTTTTGCGGCAGTAGGTAGTTGCGGGCGTACCCTTCCGATACCTCAAGAATTTCCCCTTTTTTGCCGAGTTTTTTAACTTCTTGTTGTAGGATTACTTTCATTCTCGTCACTCTCCCTTATATAGTTAGCGCTGAGTTCAATGACCCGCTGCTTCACATCATCGATGTCCGCCCGTTTAAGCTGCGCCCCGGCCATGGTTTGATGGCCACCGCCGCCAAATTCCTCCATGATGACCTGGACATTGACGTCATCGCTGGAACGGGCACTGATGCCCACACCGTCCTCCAGCGGGAACAGCACGAAACTCATCCGGGCTCCCTCGATGCGCAGCATGGCATCGGCGGCCTGGGCCGAAACCATTTGAGCATTTTTTATATGATAGGGGCAGGTGGCAATGACCACGCCGCCCGGCAGCATTTCAATATTGCGGATAATCTCAGCTCGCGCCTTGACAATGTCGAAATCGACGCGGAACAAATGCTTCACCAGGCGCGGATCAGCGCCGGCCCGCCGCAGGAACGAGGCGGCCTCAAAGGTTCTTACCCCGGTCTGCACGGCGAAGTTCTTAGTATCCACCACAATCCCGGCATACAGAGCCGTCGCCTCCATCCGGGTCAGGTCCAGTTTGTTGTCAAAATACATGAGCAGCTCGGTAATCAATTCCGAGGTGGACGACGCCGACGGTTCGAGGTATACCAAAAAGGGATTGGCTATAAACGACTCGGAGCGCCGGTGATGATCAATCACAATAATCCGCTCAATCCGTTCCAACAAAGCCGGCGCGGCCGTCAGTTCCGGCCGGTGGGTGTCGACCACCACCAGCAGCGTATCTTCCGTCCCCTGCTCCGCCGCCTCTTCCGGTGTAATGAAGAAATTCTGGTACTCGTCGTATTCCTCCAGCAACACCTGCAGCTTATTGACCGCTACACCGGGCTGACTGACCACGACATGCGTTTCCCGTTCCAGATAGCGGGACATCCTGGCAACACCAATCGCCGCCCCCAGACTGTCAAAGTCCTCGTTCGCATGGCCCATGATCAACACCCGCTGGGCGTCGCCTAAAATTTCCTTGATGGCCTGCGCCACCACCCTGGCCTTAACCCGCGTGTTTTTCTCGGCCGCCTTGGTTTTGCCGCCGTAAAACTGAACCTTGCCGTCAATATGGACGGTAACCTGATCGCCGCCGCGCCCGAGCGCCAAGTCCAGACCGCTCTGCGCCCGCTGGCCCAGTTCGCCTACGGTGGCTTCGTCGGCCGCCACGCCGATACTTAGGGTTACCGGAATCCGGTTGCCGGCCTGAACTGCCCGGACGCGGTCAAGAATATCGAATTTGTCCTGCATAGCTCTCGTCAGCGCCTGTCGGTCAAAGACAGCGAAGTACATGTCCTCGGCGTATTTTTTCAAAAAACCGTCCAGCTCGGTCACCCATTCGACCAGTAAGTTATTGACTTCCGCCAAAATGACGCTGCGCTGTTTCTCATTCAACCCAAACAGGACATCATCATAATTATCAATCTGAATATGAGCCAGCACCGGCAGGGACATGCTGCACTGGGCCCGTTCCCGCTCGCTGGCGGAAATGTCCGAAATGTAAAGAATCATAAATTCCTGCTCAGCTTTATCTTCCTTGAGCATTTTATGGATGACCTGAAAATGCCTGTCACCGACCGATTTTATAAAATGGCCCGATTTGCCCCAGATTTTCGTAACAGTCAGCTCCGGCCATAGGTCAGTCAGTTCTTGCCCCTGTTCAACTTCCCCCTTGCCCCAGTCGGTCAGGACGGAATTAAACCAGTGCAGACGTCCTTCGGCGTCTACGATGGCGATAGCTACCGGCAGATTTTGCAGCGCATAGCAGGTCGCCTGGTCAATAGTCTGGGACATGGAATTCAAATACACGTTTAACGCCCGCTGCTGCTGAGCATAGCGCTCTTTGCCATACATGTACAGCACAAATAGCAGGATGACTCCCAATATGGCAAAATAACGGTTATAAAAAACGATAATCATAAGTAACGCAGCCGACACAGCCAGATAAACCCGTGTATCGAACCAAAAAGAAGGACCTTGTGGCATAATTTCGCCTCCATATCACAGCGTCAGCCTTAGAACATGCTTGTAAACTATTCCGTTAGTTTGCAAACACGCCTAAACCACGCTACTTCAAACTGCGGGACCGCAGCCGCCGGTAATCAAAAACCACATCCCACAGTCCGGCAAAAAAGGTTAGCTCCATACAAAAGCCGTTAGTGAAGGTTAAGAACAGTATAATACCCTTTACCAACCTTGACAAATTGTATTTATCGGCAAGGTAGTAAAATAAAGACAATCCCTGTAAAAAGAAGAGCACTAAGAGCAGCATACCCAGATTGGCACTGATCGTATCCAGCGGCTGTACATCCCGGTAGTGACCCCAATAGAACATAACCGCCACAACAGCACCGGCATATAATATGCCACGCGGCAAATGCCATTCGGTAAATGGCGGAAAAGTCGGGACCTCCGTCCCCAGTCGCCGCAGCAGGACGCGGGCCGCCAGCAGGTTGACCCAGGCATACACCACCGACGTAAGCACCAGCAATCCCGGCAGCAGGAGTTTTAAAAGCTCCAACGTAGCCGCCGACATGGCTGCCATACTGGTTAGCTGCTCTTCATTGAACAGCCCGGTGGTGCGATACATCGTCTGCACCTCACCGAAGGCTTCTGTCATCATATCCAGTTGATCAGATAACGGGTTGATACCCATAACCAGAAAACCCAGGGCCAGAACGGCCAGCACACCGGTCAGCGAGGCGGCGGTCGTCACCAGCAACGTTTTCAGCGGGTGATATTTTTGCCTAATCGCGTGCCCCAGCACGACGCCCATGCCGCCAAAAGCCAACACCGCCTGCAGTGCCGTCAGTGGCTGCAGTACCATAGCCGTCACTAGGCCGGTTATCACCACTGCCAGCAAACTCCAGGTATAACCATGGCGCACTCCCAGCAGCGTAAGCGGTACAGGCCAGATAATTCCGGTCACAACCCCCAAAACCGGCAGGTATACACTCATAATAATCATCACAATCGCTACGGCTGATAAAATGCCGCTTTCCGTCATCGGCCGAATTCGCGTCTGCTGCATCCGTTCATCTCCTCTGCTGCAGATAACGCTGACAGGCGGTAAAATCGCCGAATAAGCGTTCCGCCTCATGTTCCTGCCGTATATTATCCCCAATTTTTCCCATAATAATCTCATCCAGTTCCCCGAAGGAAATACCCAGCCGCCTGGCCAGGATATAGCACAATATAATCAGGGATGCCAGCCCCTCCTTGATCGCCTGCTCACTGTTCTTGGCCATCGCCTGGTATAAATAGCCCACATTGGCGATGATTTCCGCTTTTAACCACTCTATAAACCGCATTTTGCGCAGGATTTCCGTTTCATGAGAAAACAAGGCGTTTCCCTCCTTATGATGTGCAAAACAGACAGATCGTAAATATATTCGGAAAGCTTGGCCCGGTTTCCTGCCGCCGGTGCGAAAAATAGCCGATAAAAGCAAGGAAGCAGTACGTCCGACGGGGTTATAGAGCATAGCGCTGAAAGTTTTTGCCGTCAGGCGCGATGGAGGAGCTGCGCATATCGGACATATGTAAAGCGACGATAACAAAGCCTGGCGGCAAAAAGACCGGTGACATACTTCATAACCCCGCTGGATGAGGATTAGTTACTTAATCAAAATAAGGCAGTTGTATAGCCGGCCAGGTCCGGACCTTGGGCCGGCGAATGACCATATCCACATGATACCTGGACTTGCTTTGACCCAGCCCGTAGCTGTCTCCCAAGGCGAAATGTACTGTCCCTGCCGCTTTTTCATCAACCGAAATATTACGAACCACCTGCCGGCAGGCGGTATTAAAACCCAGCGCAAATTCGCCGATCTGATAAATATCAGGTGCCTTGGGCGCAAGGTAAGCCGCCATAGCGGATGAGCAATTCACCAGTCTGCCTTGTACAAACTCAAGGCGCTGCGGCTCGTCAGGCAGCCAGGAACGGCTTACCGTCCCGTCGACCACCAGCACACCAGTAAAGGTTTCCTCCACCGGGCAGGTGTAGATCTCTCCATCCGGCAACTGGGTCAGGGCCGTACCACGGCACATACCGTCCTCGGCCAGCCAACGCCGACCCTTGACTGAAAAGCGGATATCGGTACCCAGCTCGGATGTAATTGAAAACTCCTCCACCCGCTCTATTTCCGCCCTGGTCTGCGCCAGCAGAGCCGCTAACGCCGGATATTCCACATCACCCCAAAACGCATCGGCCAGATAGCTTTCATTCCAATCGTAGAGGGTCAAAATCCGGCAGCCCTGAGCCCGCAGCAAGGCACGCTGCGCCAGACATCCCTCATAGCCCGGTCCGGCCGGCTGATAGAGTTCCAGGGCATGGCCGACTTCAGCCAGCTCCGGTCCGGTTAATAGCTGGCTAGGGCTATGAACGAGCAGGCAGGGATAGGGTAAAAGACCGGCGATAGCTTCTGCCAGTTCCCTGTTTCCCTGATAGCACAAGGCAATTTTTTTTACTGGGAACTCGCTGTCCGTCAGGGATGCCAGCAGGGTTTGGCGCAATCTGTTCATGGAGAACCTCCCAAAGCTTATTAGGGCTTGTTTGTAAAATATCCGAAACAGTCAGTGCTTTGTAAACCCTGGTTCTATCGTGTTCTTACGAGATCTTTTCCGCCCTGTTTTGTTGTCGTCGACTTACATATTCCCGATATGCACGCCTCCTCCGCCTCGCAGGACGAAAAATCTCTCGCAATTCATTCTATAGGCTTAGAGTTTACAGACCACTAGTTGACGCTGATTTTTGTGCCATAGTTCATTAATATTTTTTGAGATAGGGGCCGCTATTCCGGCAAAATGTTGCTGCGTCTAACGTAACTATCCCGCGCTTAAGATCATTTCGTTACTTTACAAACAAGCTCTACTTATATTTTATTTATGGCACTACAAAATAAGACATGAATCAGGCGAAAAGAATCGGTGTGCCTGTTGCTTGTACCTGTAAAAAGAAAAAAAGAGAACCCCGCGGGTTCTCTCGTTTTTTATTCTGCTGTAAACGGCAACAAAGCAATGTTTCTTGCCCGTTTGATGGATATAGTCAATTGACGCTGATGTTTGGCGCAGTTGCCCGAAATACGGCGCGGCAGGATTTTACCGCGTTCAGTCGTATAACGGCGTAACTTCGGAACGTCTTTATAGTCAATGGCTTCCACTTTATCTACGCAGAAGCTGCAAACTTTTTTCTTAGGTTTTCTGCCTCTTTCACGTTTCACCGTATGAACCTCCCTTTAAAATGGTATTTCCTCTTCAGGGAAGACATCACTACCAAAAGAGCTGGCATCATTGAAGGAATTGGTGCTGCCGCCGCCACCGCTATTGCCGCCGGTCTGACGGCTGTCCAGAAACTCAATGTTCTGGGCAATGACTTCGGCTACCCGCCGCTTCTGTCCGTCGTTTCCGTCATAGGAGCGGATTTGGAGTCGTCCCTCTACCAGCACACGGCGTCCTTTGGTAAGATTATTGCCACAAATTTCGGCCAGTTTTTCCCATGCAACGATGGGAATAAAGTCAGTCTGTTCTTGGCCTTGTCCGCCGCCGAAGCGGTTTACCGCGATAGAAAAGGAAGCCACCGCTTTACCGTTCTGCGTGTAGCGCACCTCAGGATCACGAGCCAAGCGACCGACTAAGATAACCTTATTCATGGTTTATTCCCTCCGAAAGACTGCTGCTTATGAGCAGCCTCTGTAATATTTAGCGTTTTTACGCACTGCTGTTTATTCGTCTTCTTTAATAACCATATGTTTCAAGATCTCATCGGTAATCTTCATCACACGGTCAAGCTCGGCAACAACAGCCGGTTCACCAGTGAAGTAGAAGATGCAGTAATAACCCTCGGTGAAGTCTTTCACTTCATAGGCCAAGCGTTTTTTACCCCAACGATCAATCTTCTCAATGTTTCCGCCATTTGCAGTCACAAGGTTTTCAAACTTGGCAAGCACCGCGTTTGTTGCCTCTTCTTCCAACGGCTTAACAATGAATATGACTTCGTACTTTCTCACGAAATCACCTCCTCCTGTGGACTAGTGGCTCCCGCATGGGGAGCAGGGAGGTTAACAAATAAAATTTGCAAACCAACAAACCAGGACAATGTCCTAGACTAAATTATTATAGCATTAAAAATATCCAATTGCAAGAAATTTACACAAGAAGGGAACCGCTGATTTAATGAGCCTGCCAGCCTGGCGAGAGATTTTTCAACTGGCAAGGAAGTAAGACCGCAGGAATAGCGGTTCCTATTTCAAGTTTTGCTGAAGCAGCCAGATGGAAAAAGATCCGCCAGGCTGTGCGGTGTGAATAAATCAGTGGTTCCCTAAACATTAAAGCGGAAATAGGTCACATCGCCGTCCTGCATTACATAGTCTTTGCCTTCCAGCCGGACCAGTCCCTTTTCTCTGGCGGCCGCCTGACTGCCGGCCGCCATCAGATCGGCAAAGGATACGATTTCCGCCCGGATAAAGCCGCGTTCAATGTCACTATGAATCTTGCCGCCAGCCTGCGGCGCTTTAGTGCCCCGGCAAATGGTCCAGGCCCTGACTTCCTGCTCGCCGGCCGTCAAAAAAGTCATCAAACCCAAAAGTTTATGCGACGCCCGGATCAGCTTGTCCAGACCTGATTCGTTCAAACCCAGTTCGGCCAGGAACTCCCTGGCGTCTGCTTCCGGCAACTCGGCGATTTCCGCTTCCACCTTGGCCGAGACGGCGACGACGCCGGCTTTTTCCTGCTGCGCGTATTGGAGCACAGCCTGCACATACCGATTGTCTTCCGGGCTGGTCACTTCTTCTTCGCTGACATTGGCGACAAACAGGACCGGTTTAAGCGTCAGGAGATTGAGGTCAGCGATCATCGCCGCTTCATCGGCTTCCAAGTCTACCCGGCGGGCCGGTTCGGCATTACCCAAAGCTTCCTGAATTCGCTTGAGGATAGTCAGCTCGGTCTGGGCCTTCTTATCGCCGCTCTTCACCAGCTTCTGGGTGCGCTCCATTCTTTTCTCCACCGTTTCCAGGTCGGCCAGGCACAACTCGGTATTGATAATCTCAATATCCCGCAACGGGTCCAGAGCGCCTTCGACATGGGTAATATTCTCATCGGCAAAGCAGCGCACCACCTGGGCAATAGCGTCAACCTGGCGAATGTGGGCCAGAAATTTATTGCCCAACCCTTCTCCCTGCGCCGCCCCCTTGACCAAGCCGGCAATATCGACAAAGCGGACAGCCGCCGGAATAACCCGTTTCGATTTATACATATCGACCAGCTTCTGCAAGCGTTCATCCGGGACATCCACCACCCCTACATTGGGTTCAATGGTGCAAAACGGATAGTTGGCCGCTTCAGCGCCCGCCTTGGTAATGGCATTAAACAGGGTGCTCTTGCCGACATTGGGCAAACCGACGATGCCTACTTCTAAATTTGTGCTCATGTATCTTCCACCTTACTTTAAATTTCGTTGCCTTAGGAACCGCTGATGTAATGAACCTGTCGGCCTGGCGAGAGATTTTTCCGCCTGGCAAGGAGGTTAAAACCAGGAATAGTTGGGCTATTTCAAGGTTTGGCTGACGCAGGCAGACGGAAAAAGATCCGTCAGGACGCACAGTGTGAATACATTAGCGGTTCCTTATATCTTTGTCTATTGTAGAGTATCACTGCCAGAAATTCAATAGGCACTAGTGCCTCATCCGGCGGGAAGCCGTAGTATGGCATCGAGGATTTTTGCCATCAGGCAAGACGGAGGAGGTGCGCATACCGGGTATATGTAAACCGACGACAACGAAGGCTGATGGCAAAAAGACCGGGGATCTGCCACAGCTTTCTGCCGGATGAAGCACTAATGCTCCGCCGGCTCGTCGGTCCGGCCCACAATGGTTTTGACGGCTTTCTCAAATTTCGGCCGGGGAACCATCACCCAGCGGCCGCAGCCCAGGCATTTGATGCCGAAGTCGATGCCTGTCCGGGTAATTTCCCAGCGGTCCGAACCGCAGGGATGCTGTTTTTTCATTTTAACAATGTCGCCGATCTTATACTGTATCCGCTCCATCTTACTTTCCCCCTAGCTTTTTATTAACAGCGCCGGCGGCATGACAATGCCTGCCGACTGAAACAAAGTGGCCACTTTATGGCGGATAGCGGTTTCCACCGCCCCCTGCTTAAGCGGCACCGTCTCGGCCACTAGCCGCAGCAGCATATCGGTGCTGCGAAATTCTACAATACCTACCACCTTGGGGCCACTTACCACTTCCGGCATAGCAGCGCCAACGGCGGCACAAGCCTCCTCCAGCAAAGCCACGACCTGATTCAGGTCGGCTTCGTAAGCAACAGGAATATTCACTACTGCCTGCATATGACCCCGGGTATAATTACTGATCCGGGTAATAGCGCCGTTAGGGATAAAATGCAGCACGCCATTGGCATCCCGCAGCTTGGTGGAACGGAAACCGATCTCCTCCACTGTCCCGGCCATATTGTCACTGACAATATAGTCGCCAACCGAATACTGGTCCTCCAGAATAATAAAGAAGCCGCTGATAAAATCCTTGATCAGACTCTGGGCGCCTACGCCAAGGGCCAACCCGATCACACCGGCGCCGGCAATCAGCGAGGTGGTGTCGATGCTGCATTCCTGGAGCAGCATAATGACTGCGATGAAATATATGATATAGCGGAGAATGTTGGCAGTCAGGGCATATAAGGTCCGGGCCCGTTTCTCTTCCAAATAGAAGGTTTTTACACCTTGGGGTGGAATAAAAAACCGGCCGATCAGTGTATGGGATATTTTCAAAACCACTGCCGCTCCCACTAAAATGGCCAGAATCCGCAGCAGCTTATGCGCCGTCTCCAGCAAAAAATCAGGATTTACAAAAAACTCTGTCACAGAGCGACCTCCTTAAAGCATCAATTGTATAATAATTAGACTTTCCAGGAAAAATTCCTCTTTTCCAGCCGTCAGTAACACGTTCACTCAGTGCCTCATATAATGTATGACAAATCCGTGCGAAGGGGCGATCGCTATGGCGACAACACCGCAACCCATTGTTAATACTATTCTTGCCGATGTCAATGCCATCATTCCGAATTTTTCTTCGCTGGTCAGTTCCTACCGTCTGCTTGTGGGCTCCGCCGAAGAAATCCACCGTATCCCCGGTGTACCGGAAGACATTTTCTTTCGCTCGGTAGAGCGGTTCGACCATACCGGGACACTGATTGATATTCTGCTGGAACTGCTCTGCTGCAAAATAAGCTACAGCAGTGACTTCCTCGGCATTACCTGCGCTCCGATTGATCTATTCCGGCTGCTAACCAACCGGACGGACGTCACCGATACTCCTTACCGTACGGGCGACCAAATTCTGCAGCTTGAAGTGCTGCGGCGGGCTCTGGATAAATGCCGCGGTACCCCCTCCGGCTTTAAACCCGGCGATATTCCGTCCTGGCGCGGACGCCGCAGCCGGGACAAACAGGACGAGAGTCCAAGCGCTCCGGACTCGTTGTAAGCTTATCAACCAAACGGGCATTGACGTCACCGTCAATGCCCGTTTTCTTCGTCTGCCGGCGGCAAAGGACAACTGCCAAAGCCGTCATGATAATCGCAGGGTTCAATATGAATGACCACATCACAGAGGCCCAGCCGTTCCTCGATTTCCCGTTCCAATTGGTCGCATACGGCATGGGCCTTATCCAGATGCATCTCCTTGTATAAAATCAGGTGCATGTCAATCAGCCGGTAACTGCCTGACCGCCGCGTCCGGAGCCGGTGAAAAGAAATAACCTCCACATGGCGATTGACAATTTCACTGATAATCGCTTCCTCTTCCGGTGGCAGCGCAATATCAGTAAGCTCATGGACACTTTTTTTGGTCATATCGTAACCGGCTTTAAAAACAATGCCGGCCACCGAAAGAGCAATCAGCGGGTCCAGCCAGCTCAGACCCGTCACTTTGATCAAAACCAGACCGATCAGTACACCGACCGAGGTCCAGATATCGGCCCGCAAATGCAAGGCGTCGGCCTCCAGCGCCTGGGATTCGGTCTGATGGGCTACGGCCAGCAGACGGCTGGAAACCCCATAGTTAAGCGCGATAGAAATAACCATAAGCAGAATGCCGTATTCCAGATGCTCCGGTTTGTTATGGGAGTAAAACTTATCCACTGCCTCATAAACAATCCATAAAGCGGCGCCGATGATTAGCAGTGCTTCCACGGCACCGGACAGGTTTTCGAACTTGCCGTGGCCGTAGGCATGATTTTTATCCGGCGGCTGATCGGATTTTCTGACCGCCACATAGGCAACCAGGGAAGCGATTAAATCCACCGCAGAATGGGCAGCCTCGGAAATGATGCTCACCGTACCGGTAATCAAACCTACCGCCAGTTTTAAAACCACTAGCAGCGAGTTGGACAGAATGGATAACAACGCCGTCCTTTTTTTTAGATTTCCCTCCGGGTGACTCTCCTGCACCGCATAGACCTCCCTGAAAAATAATATGACAGATACGCCCGTGAACTTATTAAAAAAGCCTGCGGAATCGTTAGATCCCGCAGGCAATATATCCTGCTGCGTCATGTCTGCCCAGTCGCCGTTAACCGGCCACTTGATCCTGTTCTATAATATTAGCATACCTCTAAAAAGGTGTAAAGACTTGCCAGACTCAGTTAAAACTCAGCCAATCTGGACTACATGACGGACAGGATAACCTTTCTCCTGCAGCCGCGCCGACAGCACGGCAATATCCGGAATGTCCGCCCGAATGACCATCTCAGCCTTGCCTTCCACTAGACTATGGCTAATCATACTGCCGATATTAATCCCCAAATCGGCAAATACGGCCGTAATCTCATGGACGGCGCCCACCTTGTCGGCCATATCCAGCGTAATTCTGGTCTTGCCCTGCGGCAGGCCCATGACATCAACAAAGCATTTAAAGATGTCTGTTTCCGTAATAATCCCGACTGGGGCACCGGCCTCATCTACCACAATAATACCGCCGATCTTGTTGTTGTACATTAAAAGCGCGGCCTCTTCCACGGTAGCGTCGGCCCGTACGGTAATCAACTCTTTTTTCATGACATCTTTTACTTTCATTTTTGCCAGCAGATAATTGATCTCATAAATCGATAAGGAAGTAGCGGCAGACGGGGAAACTTCCCGTAAATCACGGTCGGTAATAATCCCTACCAGTTTTCCGTCGTCCACCACCGGCAAGCGACGGAACTTGTTTTTCCGCATGACATGCGCGGCATCGGCGATATTCGTGCCCGAAGTGATTGTTACAGGATTCGGGGTCATATGATTTGATACAAACATACAGCTCATCTCCCATACACAGGTTTTTACTTCCAAACATCATACACTATCCAGGTACTGCTGTCATACGCATCAGGGCCGGCAGCGACTCCGGTCTACTGCCGGCTTCCGGGCAGGCTAAGACGCAAGAGGAGACGTTAATTACCCGCCGAGATAAGCCTTTCTGACATCCTCACTGGCTGCCAGTTCCTTGGCTGATCCCGATAAAGTAATACGGCCCGTTTCCAATACATATGCTTTGTGGGCAATGGATAATGCCATATGTGCATTCTGTTCGACAAGCAGCACTGTAGTTCCTGTAGAGTTGATCTCCTGGACAATAGAAAATATCTCTTTTACCAGAAGCGGCGCCAGCCCCATGGAAGGCTCATCCAAAAGTAAAAGCCGCGGCCGGCTCATCAGGGCACGCCCCATGGCCAGCATCTGCTGTTCGCCGCCGCTCAGCGTACCGGCCAACTGCGAACGGCGTTCAGCCAAACGGGGAAAACGTTCAAAAATTTTATTCAAATCCTGCTGGATTTCCTTCTTATCGCTGCGGATATAGGCACCCAGCTCCAGATTTTCCATAACACTCATATTGGCAAATACCCGGCGGCCTTCCGGTACCTGGGAAATGCCCAACGAAACGATGTTTTGCGCTGCCATACCACCGATTTCCTTGCCTTCAAACACAATTTTGCCGCTTTTGGGCTTGAGCAAACCGGAAATGGTACGCAAAATGGTACTTTTGCCGGCGCCATTAGCGCCGATCAGGGTGACAATCTCGCCTTCCGTTACTTCCACGCTGATTCCCTTGAGGGCGTGAATGGCACCATAATATACATTAATATTATCAACTGTCAGCATTAGTGCACTTCCTCCCCAAGATAAGCTTCAATAACCTTCGGATTGTTCTTGATCTCCTGCGGCACGCCGTGCGCAATAATGCTGCCGTAATCCAGTACATAAATCCGTTCACAGACATTCATGACCAGACTCATGTCATGCTCAATCAGCAAAATGGTCAAATTGAACTCTTTGCGAATCCAACGGATCATCTCCATCAATTGATGTGTTTCCTGCGGATTCATCCCGGCGGCCGGTTCGTCCAGCAGCAGCAGCTTGGGCT
The DNA here is from genome assembly GCF_900110485.1 of Propionispora vibrioides. NCBI lineage: Bacteria > Bacillati > Bacillota > Negativicutes > Selenomonadales > Sporomusaceae > Propionispora > Propionispora vibrioides. Next base: position 27,279 of record NZ_FODY01000025.1, read on the forward strand.
GAGCGGCCAGCGCACGGGCAATTTCCAGACGGCGCTGTTCACCATAAGGAAGATTTTTGGCGATTTCATCCTTCTTGTCGGCCAGTTTAAAGATTTCCAGAAAGCGGGTGGCCTTTTCCTCAATTTCCTTCTCTTCATTGTGATAGCGGCCAAACCGGAGCACCGACTCGACCAAGCCATACTTAACATGAAAATGATAGGCGATTTTTACATTATCCAGCACCGACAGATTGGAAAAGAGACGAATATTCTGGAAGGTCCGGGCAATTCCGCGTTGTGTGATCTGAAATGGTTTCAAACCGACTACACTTTTCCCGTCAAAGGTAATTTCGCCATCGGTCGGTTCATATACACCGGTTAAGAGGTTAAACGCCGTCGTCTTGCCCGCGCCGTTCGGCCCGATTAAGCCAATCAATTCGCCGTCATTGATTTCTACATCAAAATTCGATACGGCACGCAAGCCGCCGAATACTTTGGATAAATTACTTGCCTTTAACAGCGTCATGCTTGTCACCTCCAAATAACCGGCCCCAGTTTTTGAATACCTGCAGGCTAAGTTCTTTATTGCCGAATAATCCTTGCGGACGGTAGATCATCAGTACAATCAGCACTAGCGAGTAAATCACCATGCGCCATTCGGGATAGCTGGCCAAGGCAGCCGACACAAAGGTTAAGAGGACGGCAGAAGTGATCGAACCGGTAATACTGCCCAGACCGCCCAACACCACCATGGTCAGAATATCGAAGGACTTCATAAAGGTAAAGGACGCCGGATGGGCAATGTAAAAATAGTGGGAAAACAGCGTCCCGGCCACGCCGGCGAAAGCCGCGCCGATGGTAAAGGCCAGTACTTTATACCTGGTTGTATCAACACCCATGGCCTCGGCAGCGATTTCATTTTCCCTGATGGAAATAATCGCCCGTCCATGAGAAGAATTAATTAGGTTCTTGATAAAAAAGATAGTAAACACTGTCAAAAAGAAGACCCACGTGAAGGTGGTATAGCGGGGGATGCCCATAAAGCCGGACGCACCGCCCACATAAGGAATGTTCAGGATGGTAATACGGATAATCTCACCCAGTCCCAACGTAGCAATGGCCAGATAGTCACCGTTTAGCCGCAGCGTCGGCAGACCGATCAAAAAGCCAAGCATACCGGCTGCCACAGCACCGCCAAAAATAGCTACAATAAAAGGAAGGTGCATTTTTACCGTCAGTACCGCTCCCAGATAGGCACCGACCGCCATAAAGCCGGCATGGCCGATGGAAAACTGTCCGGCAAAACCGTTAATCAAATTCAAGCTGCTTACCAAGATAATGTTAATACAGATCAGCACCAGATTCAGCTGCCAGAAAGGACCAATCATATTCGTCATAATGAGCGCTTGTAGAATACCGTATACAACCAGGCAGGCGCCCAAAGACAGTATATCTTTTTTCGTAGCCTCTCTCATCTTGGTCACCTACACTTTCTCACGTACATTTTTGCCAAGCAAGCCGGCCGGCCTGAACAGCAAAATGAGGATTAATATGCCAAAAGCTGCGGCATCGCGGAAAGTCGAGGAAATGAAGCCGCTGACCAGGGCTTCCACCACACCCATGATAATGCCGCCGAGCATGGCTCCCGGAATTACGCCGATCCCGCCCAATACCGCCGCCACAAAAGCCTTCAGACCGGGCATAATGCCCATCAGCGGATCAATGGAATTGTAGTAAACACCAACCAGCACGCCGGCCGCGGCGGCCAGCCCGGAGCCAATACCGAAGGTAAAGGAAATAACCCGGTCCACATTGATGCCCATTAAACGGGCAGCATCGGTATCAAACGAAACAGCCCGCATGGCTTTACCGATTTTTGTCTTCTGCACGACATAAGTCAACAGCACCATGAGCAGCAAGGCAACGACCAGAATGACAATCTGTTGGCTGTTGATAACAATGCCGCCAATATTATAAAGCTCCGCGGCAAACACCTTCGGGAAGGTCCGCGGCTGCGGCGTTACAATCAGCATCCCGCCATACTCTAAGAGCAGCGATACGCCGATTGCCGTAATCAATACGGCAATCTTCGGCGCCGACCGCAACGGCCGGTAAGCTAGCCGTTCAATAATCATACCTGCCAGAGCGGCTCCCACCATGGCCAGCACCAACGCCGGCAAAAAGGGCATCTTCAGTGTCGTGGTGGCAAAAAAGCCAAGATAGGCTCCCAGCATATAAATATCGCCATGAGCAAAATTGATAAGTTTGATAATGCCGTAAACCATGGTATAACCAAGGGCAATCAAGGAATAAATACTGCCCAGGGATACACCATTAATCAACTGTTGGATAAACTGTTGAAAAAAGGATGATGCCTCCATGTTGATTTTCCCTCCATAACTCTTTCTTTTTCATTACAACGATCCCTGCCGGAAATCCTTGCCAAACAATTGCAACAGGAAGGGGATAAGACTAAGATGCCTTATCCCCTTTTGGACACACGTAACCCGAAGTCTGTACTGGCCCTTCTGCGGCGCCCCACCATGAAGATCTGCCAAAGCGATTGCGGCAGATCTATCTATGCTGTTGTTAGACTGCTCTTTCAGACCGCACACACCCGGCTGTTTCGCATCAACTCTATGCTAAGTTACTTAATTATACACCGAATTTCAGCGGTGGACAGTCTTTAAGGATTAATTTTCTCCTTAAAAGTTTGCTTGCCGTCTTTCATCTCAATGATAACGGCACTCTTCACGGCATCATGGGTTTCATTCAAGGTAATCAGACCGGATACAGCCTGATAATCCCTGGTCTTAGCCAGTGCGTCCTTAATCGCAACCGGATCGGTTGAATTAGCCCGTTTGATCGCTTCGATGACCATCATCGTAGCATCGTAGGACAAGGCGGCAAAAGCGTCCGGTACCTGGCCGTACTCTTTCTTATAAGCCTCAACAAAGTCTTTGATCGCCGGACTGTTGTCGTCAGGAGAATAATGGTTGGCAAAAAAGGTATTGTTCAGCGCATCGGCGCCGGCAATTTCCGGCAGTTTAGCCGAATCCCAGCCGTCGCCGCCCAGCACCGGCATCATTAAACCAAGTTCGCGGGCCTGCTTGATAATCATACCCACTTCCTGATAATATCCCGGTACGAAAAGCACATCCGGATTGGCTGCTTTTATTTTGGTAAGCGTTGCCTTAAAATCGGTGTCTTTAGCTAAATAGGCCTCATCGGCTACAATCTTGCCGCCGTTTTTCTCAAAGGTTTCCTTAAAGAACTGGCCCAGCCCTTTGGCATAGTCACTGGAGTTGTCGATGTACAGAGCCGCTGTTTTGCCTTTCAGCGATTTGGTGGCAAAATTGGCCATAACCGAACCCTGGAAAGGATCAATAAACGCTGCTCTGAACAGGAAGTCTCTTACCTTGCCGGTGGCCGGATCAACCGTAACCTTGGGATTGGATGCCGTCGGACTGATCGCCAAAACCTGGTTGTCGGTGTTTACCTGAGCGCCGGCAATCACGCTGGAGGATGCGATAGGAGCGATTACCGCCACTACCTTATCCTGAGTAATCAGTTTTTGCATGGCATTAGCGGCTTCCGCGGCCTCACTCTTGTTATCGGCCACCACTAAATCCAGTTTTTTGCCCAGCACGCCGCCCTTTTCATTCACCTGCTTGATAGCCAGTTTGGCGCCATTGCTTGCCGATCCGCCAAAGGTAGCATTTCCGCCGGTCATTTCCAAATTGGCACCGAGCTTAATGACGTCTGCGCTTTGCTGTCCGCCACAACCCGCCAGTAAAACGGCAGACATGGCAAGTCCGAACAATGCTTTTACCATCTTTTTCGCAACCATATTTCTCCCCCTATTTTATTACTGATAGATCCGTATCCATCCCTATGATACTGCCGTCCATCCGTTTCGTATCTTTCCAGGATGAATATAACACGATTTCGTATCATTTACAGTGTATATTATATGGTTGCGCTTGGTGGCTGTCAATACTTCACACAAGGACTTTAAAGCAAAAGTCCTTGTGTGGTAGACATTGTGTTTTTTTCTGGAAAACAATGCGGGAATCCGTCTTTTTTTACTGTGATGAATTAGGGATTAACTTTTTCTTTAAACACTTGCTTGCCGTCTTTCATTTCCACTACAACGGCACTCTTGATCGGATTATGGTTAGCATCCAAGGTCAGTATGCCGGTAACGACCTGCAAATCTTTGGTCTTTTCCAGGGCTTCTCTGATTTTTTCCGGATCATCGCTGCCGGCCCGTTTGATTGCGTCAATCAACATGAGCGCGGTGTCATAGCCGAGCGCGGAGAAAGCACTGGGTGCTTCATTGTATTCTTTTTTATAGTCTTCCACAAATTTAACTACCCGGGGATCTTTGTCTTCGGCTGAATAGTGATTGCTGAAGAACGTGTTGTTCAGCGGTCCGGTGCCAGCAATTTCAGTTATTTTGGCGTTATCCCAGCCGTCGGTACCCAATAAAGGTACATTGATGCCCAATTCGCGGGCCTGTTTTACAATCTTGCCAACTTCTTCATAGTAGGCCGGAATGAAAATAATATCGGCATTGAGGCTCTTGATTTTAGTCAGAGTAGCCTTGAAATCCTGATCTTTTTGCAGGAAGGCTTCTTTGCCGATGATCTGTCCGCCATTTTTCGTAAAGCTTTCCGTAAACGATTCAGCCAGATTCTTGGAATAATCGGAGCTGCTGTCGATGTAAATGACTGCCGTTTTAGCATGCAGCGTCTTGGTAGCAAAGTTAGCCATTACGATGCCCTGGAACGGATCGATAAAGCAGCCACGGAAAGCATACGGTCTTACCTGTCCATTATCATCTACGGTAATTTTTGTATTAGTGCCTGTAGGAGTAACTAACGGGACTTTGTTGTCCTGAGAAATTTGCAACGCGGCAATTGCGTTCGAACTGGTAATCGGTCCTAGCATAGCTGAAACTTTATCCTGCGTAATCAGTTTTGTTGCTGCATTGGCTGCTTCCGAAGCTTCCGACTTGTTGTCAGCCTGTACAAGCACAATCTTTTTGCCCAGCACACCGCCGGCGTCATTAGCTTCTTTAATCGCCAGCATGATTCCGTTTAACGACTGCTTGCCATAGTCGGCTACACCGCCGGTCAGCTCAAAGTTGCCACCGATACGGATTTCCTTGTCATTCGAGGTAGCACTATTTCCGCAACCTGCTACCAACGACATCAGCACTAAAGCAGATGTCATAACTCCCAACCACTTTTTCTTCATAACTGTCATCTCCTCTGTCTTGATCCGGCTGCCGCCAACAATAAAAAAACCCCATCACAGGTTTCTAAAAAATCCCTGCTGGGCGTCGGCCCCAGTTGATTAAGCCGGGATAACTCCCGCTGCGCTGTCAACTTTCTTTACACATTGTCCGGATCGTGTTTTCTGATAGTACACAACACAAACATGTTTGTCTATGAGAATTATTATAGGCCCCTCCATATCCGCTGTCAATAGATTATTTCTGGAGATATGCGGCTTTTGTCCTTCTTAAAAAGACAAAGGTATTTGTAATTTTTATTTTTTTCTACTTATACCTGTAAAGTAAACACCTGGGACAAACATTTCAAAGCAGAAAATAAAAGCAGCCCCGCCGGTTGATCTTACCCAGCGGAGCTGCCTAATATATCAGTACTTACGGATTTACCTTTTCTCTAAATACCTGTTTGCCGTCTTTCATTTCGATAACTACGGCGCTCTTAACCGGATTATGGTTTTCATCCAACGTCAACACACCGGTTACAACCTGCAGGTCTTTGGTCTTTTCCAGAGCGTCTCTGATTTTGCCCGGATCATCACTGCCGGCCCGTTTGATCGCGTCGATCAACATGAGCGCCGTGTCATAGCCAAGTGCTGCTAAAGCGCTGGGAGCTTCGTTGTACTCTTTCTTATAGGCTTCCACAAATTTCACAACACGGGGATCTTTGTCTTCCGGTGAATAGTGATTGCTGAAGAAACCGTTATTTAAAGCGGCTGCACCGGCAATTTCCACCAGTTTGGAATCATCCCAACCGTCGGTGCCGAGCAGCGGCACAGTAATACCTAATTCACGAGCCTGTTTGTTAATCTTGCCAACCTCTTCATAATAGGCCGGAATGAACACAACATCAGGATTCATCCCTTTAATTTTAGTCAAAGTAGCTTTAAAGTCCTGGTCCTTTTGCAAGAAAGCTTCCTTGCCGATAATCTGTCCGCCGTTTTTCGTGAAAGCGGCTTCAAAAGATTCGGACAAACCCTTGGAATAGTCGGAGCTGCTGTCAATATAGATGACCGCTGTTTTGGCTTTCAGTGTTTTAGCCGCAAAGTTTGCCATAACCTGGCCCTGGAAAGGATCAATGAAGCAGCCGCGGAAAGCATAGGGTCTAACTTGGCCGTTATCTACCGTAATGTTAGGATTGGTTCCGGTCGGGGTAATAATCGGCACTTTGTTATCCTGGCCGATTTGCAGCGTGGCCAGTACGTCAGAACTGGTTACCGGACCTAATACGGCCGATACTTTGTCCTGGGTGATCAGCTTGGTTACCGCATTGGCCGCTTCGGAAGGCTCCGATTTATTATCGGCCTGAACCAGCACTAATTTCTTACCGTTAACACCGCCGGCTTCATTAACTTCTTTAAAAGCAAGCATAATACCATTGACCGTCTGTTTGCCGAAGTTAGCAACACCGCCGGTTAACTCAAAATTGGCCCCGATTTTAATTTCCTTTGAATCGGAACCCGTTGAGGAACCGCAGCCGGCTACCAAACCTGTTACCATGACGGCACTCAACAGCAACCCCATCCATTTTTTTCTCATCTTTTCATCTCCCCCTAAAATTGGCTAACCCGCTGCCTAACTCATTCCGCTGCTTTCACTGCCGTCCCGGACCGCTCCGAACCAGGACTCACATATCAGTAATGGAGCTGCCGCCACTCCCCTCCGGCACACAACAACCGGCTGCGATGCATTCCACTATGTAGCAGACGACAGCAATGTTTACACATTTACCGCCTTTTTTCAGAACGAGTACTCTCTAAACAAACCTTTGTTTATGAAAATTATTATATTCGCCCCATCAGGCGGCTGTCAATCAATTTTTTGTTTTATTTATACACATTTGTCCTTTCTTAAAATACATTCATCTAGTGGTCTGGCCTTTTTGATTGTCTGTACTGCCATTGAAAGCAACTTAATACAAATCGGGCCGCCGGTGCTGCAAAAGCGGCAGCTCTTGCCGAACCTTCTGCAGCCTGGTCAAATCAACCGCAACACAAAGCAGCTCTTCCTGGCTGCCGCATTGACCAAGCGGTTCGCCCCAAGGGTCCACCACCAGGGAGTGGCCGTAAGGCTGATAGGCGGCACCCGGTGTGGCCGCTGGCGACACTCCTACCGTAAACACTTGATTGTCCACGGCCCGTGCCCGGAGCAGCAGTTCCCAGTGAACCGGTCCGGTAACCGGACTAAAGGCGGCAGGATATATCAGAATATCCGCTCCCTGCAGTACCATCGCACGGGCCAACTCCGGGAACCGTAAATCATAGCAAATAGCCACCCCCAGGCGCAGTCCGTCAACCGTCAGGACTGTCCCGGCATTGCCGGCGGTGATAACCGCCGACTCCTGAAATTGCGTCCCCTGAGCAATCGCTATGTCAAACAAATGGACTTTCCGGTGCTTGCCCAGTAAACTGCCATTCCGGTCAAAAACAAAACAGGTGTTATAAATCCTTCCCGCGCTGTCCCGTTCGGGAATCGAGCCGCCCACCAGCACAACACGGTGCCGGGCCGCCAGAGCTCCCAACAATTGAAGCGTTTCACCATGGGGATAGCTTTCGGCGTAGGCGGCGAACAGTTCGGTCTGATAAGGGCAGTTAAACATTTCCGGCAGTATCACAATCCGGCAGCCCCGGACAGCGGCTGCCGCCACATAGGCTGCCGCTGTTTTCAGGTTTTCCTTCTTTTCTTCCACAACCGGCATCTGGCAGATGCCCAGGTTAACGGTAGGCATGACTTTCCCTCCCTTTTCTCTATCTTCCTTTATTTTACATGCCTTGTAAACCTTTTTTAACGAAAAAAACCGGACTCAGCAAGCTGAGTCCGGTTTAAAGAACCACTGATTTATTCACACCGCCCATCCTGGCGGATCTTTTTCTTGCCTGGCCGACTCATTAAATCAGCGGTTCCCTAGTCACACTATTAAAGAATAATCGGTTCGTTATTTTCGTACATGCTCCAAATACCGCAGGGGCAGATACCGGCGCAAATACCACAGCCGATGCACTTTTTCGAATCGGAAACATATTCGAAACCACCGTCGGAAAGCGCCACCCGTTTGATGGCCCGCTCGGGACAGGATTTTTCGCACATATGACAGTCACGGCAGGTACCGCAGCTAATACAACGGTTATGGTCCTCGTTGGCTTCCGGCAAATCGCAGGAATGGCATTTTTCAAAGTAAGCCGTGCTCAATTTAGCGGCAGGCACTTTTTCCTTTTTCTGCAGCGGCTTGAATTCAGCTTGCGTCAAATAGGCATGTACTGCCTGTACAGCCTGGTTCGCCGCGCCGATGGCATCGACCAGACGGCCGGGCTTCACGGTATCACCGGCAGTAAATATGCCTTCGGCGATTTTGTAGTCAGGACCTACTTTCAGGCATCCTCGCTCAATGGCGATGCCTTCCGGCAGAAAATCCAGCTCAGGCGCATCGCCGATATTGATGATGACCGTATCAGCCTTGATCAGTTCGCCGGCCTGGGTGATGATCCCTTCAGCCGTGATTTCCTTGGTGTATACCGGCCACAAAAGCATGCCGCCCATTTCTTCCACATGGGCGATTTCCTTCTCGTCGGCGGCCGGCCGCTGTACGTCGATACAGGTGACCTGCTCGGCTCCCATCTGATAGGCGCCGACAGCCGCGTCCATGCCGGAGTTACCGCAGCCAATAACCACGACCCGTTTACCCACTTTATAATGTTTTCCCTTATTAATGGTTTTCAGGAATTCAATCCCCTTGATAATCCGTTCATGACCGGGCCAGGGAACGACCTTGCCGATATGACCGCCAGTTGCTACGACTACGGCATCATGGTTTGCCCTGATCTCGGCGAATTTTGCCTTATCCACCTTGGTGTCGGTGATAAAGGTTACACCCATAGCTTCAATCCGTTTTAATTCTCTGGTCAGCGTTTCATGGGGCAGACGGCCGCGGGGAATAACCTGTTCCATCTTACCGCCCATATGGGAGTCGGCTTCAAAAACGGTCACTTTATGCCCCAGGCGGCTAAGCTGCCAGGCCGCCGTCAAACCGGCGGCACCGCCGCCGATAATACCGATGGTTTTGCCGGTCTCTTCCGCCGTTTTATCTAAGTCGGTCATGACCGAGTAAGTTCCCAGCCTGCCGATTTGCGCCGAAATATCAATATTCCGGCGGGTACATTCATCCATACACAGATTGGGACATACCGCGCCGCACACCGAGCCGGGGAAGGGAGTATACTCCAGCACCAACCGGTAAGCCTCCTCAATCCTGCCTTCCCGCAACAGGTTAAACCGCTGCTGTGACGGGATAGACGCCGGACAGTTGAACTCGCAAGGCGCGGCATAGCGGCCATTTTCCCAGGCGGGAACCCGCTGCCGGTAGGTTGACGTCGTCACCAAACCGACTACTTTGAAATCGTCTTTATATACATCGCTGAAAATACCGCCTGGCACCCATTTGTCCATGCGGAAGGAATAGGTGTCGCTGGCGGCTTTTTTCGGCCGCTCATCATAGGTCAGGGGGACTACTTTGCTCCACTGATCCCAGACGCTCAGCTCGGCTTCCAGCTCCGGCCGGTCGATGGAACCTAAGAAGTCCTGCATGTTACCGCTCAGGTAAGCAATGTCCTCTTCTTCCAGCGGCAGTACCTTTACATCCTTTTGGGAAATGCCCAGGGCCGTACCCCGGAAATACAACGTACCGCCGACCATACCCATGCAGGAACGGTCGCCCAGCACCGAAGCGAACTCTTCGCTGTCATAACCGCAAACCACGGCAATACCGCCGCCCATAAATTCAAAGGAGAAGCTGCCGCAGTTTTTCAAAACCCAAAATTCCGGCGGTGCATACAGGGGGTCATGCTTCATTAGCGAGCCGGAACGGGTTCCGGCCCGGCCGCCCACATAAATCTTGCCGGCTGCCGCACAGTGCGCCGTAGTGTCGCCGCCGTCACCTTTAACAACAATCTTGCCGCCGGCGTTCAGCCAACCCACATCGGCTGAGGCAGAACCTTCGACGATGATCTCAGTGCCTTCCAGGCACATTGAGCCTACCCGCTGCCCCGGATTGGTCACATAAAACCGCAGCGTCTTGCCTTCCGGGTGCCATAGGGGCCCGCCAATATCGTGCTGACCGGCCGCTTCTATCTGAAAATCCGTTTCTCCGTTAGCCAATGCATTGTTAATGGCCTGTAGGAGGTCCTGGGTAGACATACGGTCATTCCCATTAATTGCGCTTATTTTAAACATAATGCTCCCCCTCCTAGCATACGTACTGGATGCCCAGTTTTTCGGCTACCGCATCATCTTTGCTCACCAAAGCATCCGAACGTCCTACCGGTAATGAACTGTTGCCGATAGGCGCCATCATTTTTTTCATTTCGCTGTCCAGTGCCAGCATGTAGTCTACAATATTCTGCGCCGCCTTATCAATATCCAGGCGCTTAACCAGCCGCGGGTCCTGCGTACAAATGCCGGTCGGGCATTTACCGGTGCTGCAGGAGTTGCAGCGGCCCTGTTCATTGCCGATACAGCCGCACAGCTGGATCAGGACTTTTCCCATAAATACGCCATTGGCGCCCAAACAGATCATCTTGAAGGCATCGGCCGCCGCATTGCCGGTCAGACCGATACCGCCACCGGCCCACAACGGAATTTGTCCCTGCCGCCCCTGATTGACAGCTGCCAAATAGCAGTCACGCAGCTTGGATACAATATGATGGCCCGTGTGGTCCAGCGACACTTCGTTGGCCGCACCGGTGCCACCCTGAATGCCGTCCAGGAAGAACCCGCCGCAAATGCGGTATGGATCACGCAGCAGATTGTTATATACCGAAACCGAAGTAGCCGAAGCAGCACACTTGATCGCCACAGGCACCCGGAATTTGAAGGCCGCGTTCATCGACATAAACATCTTCTGCACCGATTCCTCGATGGAATACAGGCCTTGATGGTTAGGCGGTGACAGCAGGTCGGCCTTGGGCACACCGCGAATCGCCTGAATGTGCTCCGCCACCTTGGCAGCCGGCAAGAGGCCTCCGTCGCCCGGTTTTGCTCCCTGGCCGATCTTGATCAGTATGCCGGCCGGGTCGACTTTCATTTTAGGCATAGCCTTGATAATACGGTTCCAGCCAAAGTGACCGGACGCGATTTGTAAAATCACATATTTCAAATATTCCGATTCCATCAGCTTAACAGGCATGCCGCCTTCGCCGGAACACATCCGCACAGGCAGGTGATGCTTTTCATTTAGATAAGCCGTCGCCATGCACACCGCTTCCCAGGCACGGGTAGACAGCGCTCCGATGGACATATCACTCAGGATAACCGGGAATATCCAGTTTACCGGCGGTGTTTTACCGGCAAAAGATAACTCACCGTTGTTTACCGAAAAGGGTAGTTGGCTGGCCGGCAGAACGCGGCCGAAGGGAGCCAGAATATCGAAGGTATGACGTTCCGAATCCAGCGACGGGTCGGTCATCTGAGAAATACGGCCGATTACGATTTTATCTAACGTACGGTCGGCATTCAGATTAGTCCGTCCACCCCGTTTAATGGAGTTGCCGCCGCTGCGGGCCAGCAGGTTGAAGCGGCTGTCCACATTGCGCACCGGCCGGATCGCCCGGTTGGGACAGACTTTTTCGCACATGCCGCAACCCACGCAAGCCTGGGCCACACTGTTTTTCTGTTTAATCACCGGAATAGCGGCGTGACGCTGGGTCGGCTCCGGCTGCCGCGCCGTGGAAACGGTCATCGAGCGGCGTTCGACTGTAGCCTCAATCGCCTTAAATGTGCAGGCAGCCACGCAACTGCCGCACATGGTACACCGTTCGGTGGAGTATTCGATTTTCCAGGGCAAATCATTGACAGTTACGTCCTGGGTTCTTACTGTTTCCATCGCTGCACCTCCAAGTCTTCCGTAATGACAACGACTTCGCGTTCATTCGGGTAAATATCGGCCTCTTTGTTGCGGTTGGGCAGAATCACATTCAAGCCGCAGACTTCCGAGGCAATCGCCATCGTCGTATCATCACCGCCGACAACAACAGGCCGCAATTTTTTGGAATCGCAGCAGGTCATCATATTGCCGTCTGGCAGCAGGGCAATAATCGTATTCGGTCCGTTTATCTCCAAATGCCCCAATGATTGCCTAATGGCCGTTAGCTCCGCTTTATCGGGGCGCTGTTCGATTTCGTCAAAGGGCAGCGGCGTAATGACATGTTTATAGTACTTAATCGGCCACTTCAGTTCATGCAACACATAATGCAGCGTATATAAGAAGTTTTGCGAGTCCGATTCAAAACCGATATAGCCCCGGTGCAGTGATTTCTGATATTCCTTGTTCTTGGTATAGAAGGTATTCTCACCATTGGCGCACAGGGTATAGCCCTGCAGAAAGAACGGATGCGCCGCGTAACGGACAATATCATAGTTGGTGTTCTGTCTACATTGCACCACAATGTTCTTAGCCAGCAGGCTGTCATTCTTGTCCCACAGTTTAAAATAGGTGGCAATATCACGGGGATCGCCGATTTCTTTCAAGGTCAATACATCAGGCCAGAAAGAGTAGGCATAGCCCTGATTGTCTTTTTCTAAAATAGCGCGTAAAGCCAGCCGCACGTCTAAGAGCAGCTCTTCCTTTTCCTTCTGGCTGGCGCCGCTGAAATGTTCCGGATAATCATAAGCCCGGAAGATATAATACGGCATGGCCTTAATATCCAGACCCGGCTGACGGTTGCCCCGCGGAATCCATTCAAATACAGGCTGGAAATCGTGCGCTTCCATATAGTCCTCCACCAGCTTGGCTCCCTTTTGTGTACAGGCCAGTGATAATAAGGGCTTATCCTTGTACTTGGCAAACATTCCGTCCAGATCCTGCATCACCATAGCAAACCCGGAATTATCATGTCCTTCCTGTTGGGGCAGCATTAAATACAATGCGTCAGAAGGATGAAACGGCACTTTGCTTTTAATAGCACCAATTCGGCACATAGGTATTCCACCTCTCCCATAAATAAAAATAAAGCATAAAAAAATAAACCCTGCGAAAAGTACCGGAACTTGTTTTCCAGGACCTTCCGCCGGGTTTTTTATACCAACGGTGTAGCACAGCGCTAACCCTTATGCAAGGTGCCACGCTGCACCTGTGCCGCTCGGTCCAGACCGCTAACGCGCGGAACCCTAGGCACACTCCTTAAAACTGTGTCTATTATCAGCACAGTACTATATAATGCTATCCTTATTATAAAAACGAAATGTTATACTGTCAATATGCATATTAAAATAAAGTTTATTCTGATAAATCCTATGTTTCCAGGCTTAGCAGAGTTATTGTCTTTATGTTATATGAATATTTATTCATCCCTTGTCATCCCTTGTCATTCCTTGCACCTTTTACACATATCCATGTTTCATAGTATTCTTGTACTTTCCGGATGAACTTTTGTATGAATAAGTTTAACAATGTATTGAATTGTTTTTCGGTATACAGTTTAATTTAAACACGCGGCGCTCTTACTTCAGACTGTATGTATATAAATTTTAGTATAAATTGCCTTTCTCCTGTATAAGAAATAAATACCATACATATACTGATAGCAAATTACCTAATGAGGAGCGCCTATGCTAAATAAAGTTTTTCGATTGCCGCAACCTTCCACTGAATGCAAGTGCAATGTTCAAGACCCTACCGCGACCTACACGATTGCAATGAATATCCGCAACCTGTTGCAAGAAAGCCAGGAAAATCACCAAAATGTCATCGTTCTTTGCATTGGCACTGACCGTTCCACCGGTGACTCGCTCGGTCCCTTGACAGGCACCAAGCTGCGTTCCCTCAATTTACATCCCCATATTTTCGGTACCTTAGATCAACCGGTTCATGCCACCAATCTGCAGGACGTCATTCAACAGATCACCACAAGCTTTGTCGACCCCTATATCATTGCCGTAGATGCCTGCCTGGGTAAAAGCGAAAATGTCGGCTATGTGTCCTTAGGCAAAGGCTCGGTAAAACCGGGCGCCGCCGTAAAGAAGGACCTGCCGCCGGTCGGCCATGCCTATATTACCGGCATCGTCAACGTAGGTGGTTTCATGGAACATTTGGTACTGCAAAGCACACGTCTCAGTCTGGTGATGAAAATGGCCGACACGATTGCCTATGGCATTTCCTTCGGGCTCCGGGGCGCCGGAAATGCCGCCCGAATATGAGAACAGCTAAATAAAAGCACGGTAACCCTCAGCGGCTACCGTGCTTTTGTTTATTTCTTACCGTTCTTAGTGCTAGTGGCGGCAGCTTCTCCCTGGGCCTGCAGGCTTTCATAGCGCATCTCGCAGGCTCCCTTAAAGGTAGCTCCCTCGGCAATCATTAACACACTTACCTTTATATCACCATTCAGTTTAGCCGTGGGCAGCAGCTCCAGCTTCTCCTGTATCTCAATATTGCCCTGAACGGCTCCGGCAACCACGGCATTGCGCGCCTTAATTTGTCCTGTGATGCAGCCGTTTTCACCGATCACCACATCGCCAAAGGAAACCACATCCCCCTCCAGCCTGCCGTCAATCCGTATGCCGGCATTAGCAGTCACCGTTCCCTTGATCGAAGTTTCTCTGCCAATAATTGTCTCTACCTGCTGTTCGATTCCTAATGATTTTTTGCTACCAAACATGTTCATCTCTCCCGCACTGTGCCTGTCCTTAGTCTGTATACAAAAGACGTCACCTGTTATAAAAATTTATCGGGGTTTACTGCCGTGCCGTTCACACGAACTTCATAATGCACATGGGTCCCGGTACTTAAGCCGGTGCTGCCCATATAGGCAACCACCTGGCCCTTTTTCACGTAATCCCCGCTTTTTACCAGAAGCTGTGAACAATGTCCGTACAAGGTAACAATTCCGTTGCCGTGATCGACTTCAACCAGCTTGCCATAGCCGCTTGACCAATCACTATGCACCACTGTACCGTCAGCCGTAGCCACAATCGGCGTCCCGTAATCGCTGGCAATGTCAATCCCCGGATGGTAGTCACTGCCCCGGCCCCAGGGTGAACTACGATAGCCAAAGCGGGAAGTCACCTGACCGTTGGCCGGCCAAATGGATGGCGTCACCGCTGCCCTGGCCTGTTTCGCCAGCAGCTCTTCTTTCAGTGCCAGCAAGCTTTGCTCCCGGGCCGCCATATTTTTCTTCAGATCTTCCAGTGTTTGTCCCATCTCTTCCAAAGAAGGAGGATTGGGACCGCCCTGGCCGGTATATTGAGCCGACCCGGGTGTCATACGGGTTAGGCCGGCGCGGGAAGTGCTGCCGTTATCATTTTCATTTACGATATGGCGGATTTCCGCGTCAAGCGTATTGAGTCTTTCCATGTCTTGCTCCAACGCAGCCGTCGACTTGGCTAAATCCTCAATCTGCTTGACCTGGGAACCATTCACTTGCTTTAACTGTTCCAGTTCGGCCTTTTCCATACCGGCCGTAACCGTCGTGTGGCGATAGCTGACAACACCGCCGATCACTACAACAACCAGCAGGCATAAGGCAGCGGCCAGGCACTTAATTGCCAGGATGGGCACATGGATGCTGCGCACGCCTGCCTGTCCATGATGAGGTACAAGCATAAACGTGTATTCTCGCCGATCAGGCTTCTTCACTTGCTTTGTCAATAAACACACTCCTTTCTTTTCTGTTAAGAAGAGGAAACAACCCGACAGACATAAATATACCCGGCGGCTAGCTCCGTTACTGCCGCCGTGGCGTTAGCCGGGGTTATCCGGTTTTACTATCCGAAGCTATATTGTAAAAATGTATTCTCTCTTAAACCCCAAATTCCTGCAAAGAAATAAAAATTAAGGTTATTTTTTCCATGCCTGTTCCAAGGCCGCTTTTTCTTCCTCGGTTAAAAAATACTGAGACTGGCAGTTGGCAATGGGTTTAGCATAAGTTCGCGACTCATTGCGCCCAAATATGTTGGATATAACAACACCATTATTCTGGGCATCCAGCAGGGCAATAGCAAAGCTAAGGTCACTGCCGGTATCTTCAAAAGCGTTAAACCGGACAATCCCGACTTTTTGGACACAATTGCGGGTTATGCCTTCCAGGTTGCGGCAGGAAGCCGACAGACTGTCCACCCGCTTTACAGCGTCCCGGACCTCTTCAATATGAGTAAGTAAAAGCTTTTCCAGATTGGCCCCTTCCACGCCCTGCATCAATTTACGATACCGTCTGTTCATCCGGGAAAGCTTGATATTAATATTGATAAAAACAATAAGTGCCAAACAGATCATTGCGGTCATAAACAGCAGCACACCCTGCAAATTCGCAGCAATCCAGGCTGTAAGCTCTCCAATATAGTCCATGTCTCATCAAATCCTCTCTCGTTTCTTTCTATTTTAACCACAAAGCCGTAACAACGGCAGCTACCGGAATAGCCGGCAACAGATTAGCTACTTTAACGGTCTTAAGCTTAAGCATCAACAGGCTGATTCCAACAATGAGCACGCCGCCTACCGCCGTCATTTCGGTAATAATGGCGTCCGACAAGATCGAACTGCAGATTCCCGCCAGTAGGGTAATGCTCCCCTGATACAATAAAATAGACACACCCGATAACGCCACCCCAATCCCCATAGTCGATGAAAATACCATGGAAAAAACACCATCCAGCATGGATTTCGCATAAAGAGTCGAAGCATCTCCCGTCAGCCCGTCCTGAATCGAGCCGACAACCGCCATAGCACCTACACAAAATACCAGGCTGGCTGTAACAAAGCCCTGCCCGGCATCACCGTACTGATCGCCCAGCCGACGGCTGATCCAAGCACCCAGCCGGTTCAGCCACCGGTCAATATCAATCTTTTCTCCCACTAAGCCGCCGAGGCCCAGACTAATAATAACAATCAGTATATTTTGCGTCTTTAAAGCCATCTGTAGTCCAATTAGACCCACCGCCATCCCCAGACCATGGGTTACAGTCAATTGATAGCGCTCGGGAATGCCTTTTTTCAAGACCATCCCGACCAGCGAGCCAGCGACTACAGCCGCCACGTTTACCAATGTCCCTTTCACACACTTCGCCTCTTCTCCACTCTATCCCAGCAATTATTATCCGGTAAGAATTATTTCTTCTTATTTCCTATATTCATTTACCCTGCGGCTAAACAGGCTGGTTAATCTAAAGACTCTCCCTACGTCAGTGATTAGTCGTCCAAAATGCTCCGGGCTGCGGGAAACGGTCGCAAGGCCCGCGGCAAAATACCATGAACCCAGGCAATAAGAACGCCGTAATTGACAATAGGCACATTGGCCTGGCGGGCAACAGACAGCCGGTATAGCATTTCCCGCCGCGTCAGCATACAGGAGCCACAATGGACAATCAGCTTATAGGAGGATAGATCCGGCGGAAATTCGCCACCCGATACCCAGCTAAATTCCAGCTCACCGCCTATCCGCTGCCGCAACCAGCGGGGAATTTTAACCTTGCCAATATCATCGGCCTGACGATGATGGGTACAAGCCTCGGCAATTACTACCCGATCTCCCGGCTGCAGCCTGTCAATGGCCTTGGCGCCACTCACCAGGGTCTCTAAATCCCCCTTATGTCGGGCAAATAAAATGGAGAAAGAAGTAAGCATAATCTCCGGTGGCGTATCGGCATCTACCTTGAGAAACTCCTGGGAGTCGGTTACTACAAGCCGGGGTGGCTTACGTAAGTTTTCCAGGGCCTCTTTTAATTCCCGCTCTTTAACAACCAGACTATAAGCATCATGATCAAGAATATCGCGAATGGTTTGAACTTGTGGCAAAATCAGCCTTCCCTTGGGGGCTGCCAGATCAATGGGTACAACTAAGACGACCGTGTCGCCGGGATTTAGTAAATCACCGATAACCGGCATGCTGTCCCAATCACCGGGAGCCTGCTTGATAATTTGTTGCTTTACCTGTTCAAGTCCCATGTGCTCTACAGCACTTACCGGAACCAGGTAAAGCGCCAGCGCTTTACCCCATTCCTCCAGCTTGCTCTGGCTAAATGCCGCCGTATCCACTTTGTTCAATACGCCGACTAAAGGAATCCCCCGTTCCCGGATAGCAGCCGCAATGGTCTGCTCATAAGTGGACACACCGGTTTCTGCCGATAAGACTAAAATAGCCAGATCCGTTTTAGTCAGCACCTGCATCGTCTTTTCTACCCGCAGTGTGCCCAGGGTTCCTTCATCATCAATGCCGGCCGTATCAATCATCATCACCGGTCCCAGCGGCAGCATCTCCATCGCCTTATAAACCGGATCGGCCGTTGTGCCTGGTACAGCTGATACCAAAGCAATACTCTGACTGGTCAGCGCATTGATCAAACTGGATTTCCCCACATTGCGCCGGCCAAACATGGCAATGTGCAAACGATTTCCTTTTGGTGTATCCTGCATGTCTCATTCCACCCTGTAACTGAATATTAATACTTCTCAGCGCCGCTGCAACGGCATAGTCATATTATGCGGATCAAGGATTCTATCTACTTCCTCCGGTTCCAACAATTGCATATCCCGCACCACCGCAGCCACTGGCCGACCGCTGGCCGTCGCTTGCCGGACAACGGCGGTTGCCGTGTCATAACCAAGATAAGGCACCAGCGCCGTGACACTAATCAGGCTGTTTTCCAAATTATTGCGGCAAACAGCCTGGTTTGCCCTAATACCGGCCACACAAAGCGAACCAAAAATTGTGACACTTTGGGTCAGAATATCAATACTTGACAATAAATGATGGGCAATCAACGGCAAAAAAGCATTCAGTTCCAGTTGTCCGGCCTGAGCTGCCAGCGTAATCGCCGTATCGGAAGCAATCACATGAAAAGATGCCTGATTGACAGCCTCCGGGATGATCGGATTGACTTTCCCCGGCATGAGGGAGGAACCGGCCTGACGTTCGGGCAGACAAATTTCGGCCAAACCGGCTCTGGGGCCAGAGGCAAGCAATCGTAAATCATTGGCGATTTTACCGATATTAACCGCTAAAGCCTTCAAAAGTCCGGATACTTCGACAAACACGTCGGCATTTTGCGTTATATCTATCATATTCTCCGCCCGGGCCATGCCAAATTTCGCATACTGACGAACCCGGTCATTCACCCGGTAAATATACTGCCAATCAGCCGCCAGGCCGGTTCCGACCGCCGTGCCGCCCAGATTCACCTGTCTTAGCCGTTCTTCCACTTTATATAAGCGCCAACGATCCCTCGCTACCGCTTGGGCATAGGCGCTGAATTCCTGGCCTAACATAATGGGTACAGCATCCTGCAGCTCAGTTCTGCCGACTTTAATGACCGAAGCGAACTCTGCTTCCTTATCCTGAAAAATCTGCTGCAACCGGGCACAGGCCTCGCTTAAAGGCTTTAACAACCATACCGCTGCCATTCGCAGCGCTGTAGGATAAACATCATTGGTCGATTGTTGCTTATTTACATGATTTAACGGATGTACCCGCTCATAGTCGCCTTTTTTTCCACCCAGCAGTTCAATGGCCCGATTGGCCAGAACCTCATTGACGTTCATATTAGTTGATGTCCCGGCGCCCCCTTGCAGCGCATCTACAACAAAGGCTTCCCGCAAACCACCGGCCAGCACTTCTTCAGCGGCAACGGCAATCGCCTGAGCAACCTCTTGCGGGATATGACCCAGTTCCCCGTTAACTTCGGCTGCTGCCTTCTTGATTACCACCAGTGCTTCCAGCAGTTTAGGGTGAACCTTATAACCGCTGATCGGAAAATTTTCCAATGCCCGCAACGTATGTATGCCATAGTATGCTTCATCAGCAATCTCTTTACTGCCTAGCAGATCTTTTTCCCAGCGCATGGAGTCCTCCTCTAGTGTAGTAGCAAACTCATATTTCACCCAATAACTTAGCCAAATTTCCACCTGCTGCATTGCTGTCAATCGGCATAGGAACCACTACGCCTCAGTTTTCCGCCTTACCGATGAAAATTCAGCCCGTATTCCCGAGTAAAATAGGACCTGTCTCTACACTTGTTTCACGTGAAACAATTCAAATAATAAAGGGTCCCCTTACTTTTGTCCCGGCAGCAACTGGTGCCGGCATTAAGGTTTCGATAATACGGTCCAGATCATCGGCGGAATAGAACTCAATTTCAATCTTACTTTTAATCTTTCCCGGTTTTATTTTAACCTGAGTTCCTAATAATAATTTCAAACGGTCTTCCGCTTCTACCACAAAAATTTCTTTCGGTGGCTCAACTGTTTTTTGTTTTTCCTGCTTAGGCGCAGCATTCAGCTTTTTAACCAGTTCTTCTGCATCGCGGGCCGATAAATCTTCACCAATAATAATTTCCGCCGCTTCCAGTTGCAGATCCACGCATTCCAGTCCTAACAAGGGTCTGGCCTGTCCCATTGATAATGTTCCACGTGAAACATATTCCTGAATAGCAGCAGGTAAATTTAACATACGAATCGTATTAGCTATTAAAGAACGGCTTCGGCCAATTTTGCGGGCTACTTCCTCCTGGGTCAAACCAAACTCTTCCATTAAACGACGAAAAGCCATAGCCTCTTCAATAGGGTTCAAATTTTCCCGCTGCAAGTTTTCAATGAGGGCAATTTCTGTCATTTCAGCGTCACTATATTCTCTGACCAAGGCCGGAATAGTTTGCCGGCCAGCCTTCTGAGAGGCCCGCCAGCGCCGTTCTCCGGCTACCAATTCGTAGCCCTCCAAGGTGCGCCGTACTACCACAGGTTGCAGAACACCATATAATTGAATAGATTGGGCTAATTCACTCAAGGCCTCTTCATCAAAAACCCGGCGCGGCTGGAACTTATTAGGCATAATCTGCTCAATCGGTATTTCATTGGATAGTTCCTCCGGCGGTGCCTGCTTAAAAAGTGCATCCAACCCTCTGCCTAAGCCTCGTTGCTGTTTAATCATCGCCACTCACCTCTCTGGCCAAATCCATATATACTTCCGCACCCTTGGACCTGGCATCATATTTAATAATAGGCTGACCATGACTTGGCGCTTCACTTAACCGTACATTGCGGGGGATAATTGTTTGGTAGACCTTGCTTCTAAAATGATTTTTCACCTCATCCACCACCTGTATGGAGAGATTGGTCCGGGCGTCAAACATGGTAAGGACGACTCCCTCCAAGGCAAGAACGGGATTCAAATTCTTCTGTACCAACGATATGGTCTTCATCAATTGCGATAAACCTTCTAAAGCGTAAAATTCGCACTGAATCGGCACCAGCACCGAATTAGCCGCCGTTAAGGAATTAATCGTCAAGAGGCCCAGCGACGGCGGGCAATCAATTAACACATAATCAAAGGAATATTTAACCTTATCCAGTACCCGTTTGAGTTTATTCTCCCTGGACATAATAGAAACCAGTTCAATCTCAGCCCCGGCTAGCTGGATCGTGGCCGGTACCAGTTTAAGATTGGGAACTGCCGTGTCTAAAATAATATCTTCCAGGGGAACGTCATTAACCAGCGCATCATAGGTGCAGCGTTTAATGGAAGCTTTATTTATTCCCAGTCCGCTGGTAGAATTTCCTTGTGGATCAATATCAATTAATAATACCCGTTTTCCCAATTCAGCCAAACAAGCACTTAAATTGACAGAGGTCGTAGTTTTTCCGACACCGCCCTTTTGATTGGCAATTGCAATTACCTTAACCAACATCCTTCACCCCATATTCATGAACTAAAATTATTTCATTCCACAACCTCCCGGCATTCTCCTGCCAAAAATAAGCAGGATAGAAATTTAGTAATTAACATAACATTTAAATTTGTCACCTTTAAAACGGAGATACTACAACTTGCGAGCTAGGGAGCCGCTGATTTAATAAGCCTGCCGCCCTGGCGAAGGATTTCTTCGGCTGGCAAGGAAGTAAAACCTAGCGGTCTCTATTTCAAGGTTTTGCTGACGCAGCCAGACGGAAAAGATCCGCTAAGTAAGAAACTTCTTCCCATTAACAGCTGAACACGATAAGTTAGCCGGACCTTGCGCAGCCTCTTTTGATGGCCGGCTAAACCCGGCTAACAGGTACTGAAATCAAATCTACAAGACAATGGCAATAGCGCTGGATCAGCCCCCAAAAAACTCCTTGACTCTTTCCCGTAAGTATGGTAATTTATGCAAAAGCCTGTGGAGGTATTTATCATGCCTGTTTATAATGCTACCCTCACTCACATTGATATAAAAGAAACCAAACGATATGCCGGACTAATCAAAGCAGCCGATTTCCCCGACAAGCTTTTAATACAGGCTTGCACAGAGGCTCATATTTTGGCAGACCCTAAAGGATTATGGGAGATGTACGCCTATGACGCCGACACAGCTACCATCCTGTCAAATCCGCCCCTTTCTCTGAAGGGAGAGAAGATTATAAAACACCTGGAGCATTGTACGGAAGTAGCCGTGCTGGGCATAACCATCGGTGAAGGCTTGGAGAAAGCGGTGAGCGATCTTTTCTCGCAAGGTGAGTATACCAGAGGGCTATTGCTGGACGCTGCCGGCACCACTGCCGTTGAAGCGGCAGCCGACCAAATTTCCGCTCTCATTGCCCGCCACGCCGCCAAACAGGGCCTTGACACCACCTTTCGGTTCAGTCCCGGCTACGGCGACTGGGATATCCGTGTTCAGCCCGATATACTCGCCATTCTCCGTGCCCAGCGAATCGGCCTGACGGTAACCGACACCTGCATGCTGGTCCCGCGTAAATCAGTTACAGCCGTCATCGGCCTGACACCGCATCAAACAGCGCTGGCCCTGCCCTCCTTAGAGCGAAACAATAGTTGTGCCGCCTGCACACAGCTTAACTGCCAGTCCCGTAAAGAATAAAAAGCCTAGTGTCTCATCCGGCGGAAAGATGTAGTATGGCACCGAGAATTTTTACCGTCAGGCAAGACGGAGGAGCGCGCATATCGCCTATATGCAAGTCGACACAACGAAGACTGACGGCAAAAAGGCCAGTGGTCTGCTGCAGATTTCTGCCGGATGAGACACTACCATAATATATAACAAACTGCTGCCAGTTTTATAACCGGCAGCAGCGAAAGGAGTTCTTCCATGCTATACATATTTGACGGTGCCATGGGCACTATGCTGCAGGACGCGGGGTTAGGAGCGGGACAATGTCCGGAAATCTGGAATATCGAGCAGCCGGAAAAAGTCACCGCCATTCACGCGGAATACATCAGGAATGGCGCAGATATTATTGAAACCAACTCCTTTGGTGCCAACCGAATTAAACTGTCCCATTACGGACTAAGCAGCCGGGTAACAGAGTTAAATATGGCTGCCGTAGCCGCAGCCCGCGCCGCTTGCACGGTCCATACCAAAATCGCCGGTTCCGTAGGACCAACCGGAAAATTTATCGCCCCTTTGGGCGAGCTTTCTTTTGACGAGGCTTATGAGGTCTTCCAAGAACAAATCAGCGCCCTCGATGCCGCCGGCGTAGATATGATCTTGATTGAAACCATTATTGACATTCAGGAAATGCGCGCTGCCCTGCTGGCAGCCAAAAGTGTCACCAAAAAGCCGGTTATCTGCCAGCTAACCTATGAAGCAGACGGCCGTACGGTAACCGGAACCGACCCTCGCACGGCCGCTATCATCTTGGAGGCCCTGGGAGCCGACATCATTGGCGCCAATTGTTCACTGGGACCAGCCCAACTGCTGGCCGTAGTCGAAACACTGACCCAGGCAACCAACCTGCCGGTTAGCATTCAACCAAATGCCGGTATGCCTGAACTTATCCAGGGAAAAACTGTTTTTCCCATGAGTCCGGAAGAAATGGGCAGTTGGGCAGCCAAACTGGCTGCCGCCGGCGTCGCCTATCTGGGTGGCTGCTGCGGCACAACCCCGGCACATATCCGGGCGATGAAAGAAGCAGCCCTTGCCGTCAACCCGGCACCACGGCCCATCATCGCACCGGTTACAGCTTTAACAAGCCGCAGTAAGACAGTTTACATTGGCCCCGGCTATCCGACCGCCATCATTGGCGAACGGATTAATCCCACAGGCCGCAAGGCCCTGCAGGCTGATCTGCGCCAGGGAAACTTCGCCGGCATAAAAAAGGAAGCCTTACTGCAAATCCAAAACGGCGCCACTCTGCTGGACGTTAATATGGGTGTGCCCGGTATCGACCAGGCCGCCGCCATGCATACCGCCATTCAGGAACTATCCATGCTGGTCGATGCACCACTGGTTATTGATACTACCGATCCAGCCGCCCTGGAAGCCGGACTGAAAGCTTATCCCGGCCGGGCGTTAATCAATTCGATCAGCGCTGAGCCGGAGCGCCTGGAAAGTTTTATCCCCCTAGCCAAGAAGTATGGCGCCGCGGTCCTCTGCCTGCCGATTGCGCCATCCGGCGTTCCTACTACGGCACCGGAGCGGGTGTCGGTTGTCCGGCAGATTGTAAATGCCTGCCTGGCCGCCGGCCTGCGGCACCAGGACTTCGTGCTGGATGCCCTGGTGCTGACGGTTGCCACTGATGCTGGAGCCGCGGCCGAAACCTTTAAAACCTTGCGTCTATACCGCGAACAATTTGGCTATCCGGCGACCATGGGACTTAGCAATATATCCTTTGGACTGCCTAAGCGGGACCTCTTAAATGCAACCTTTTGTTCCATGGCCTTAGCCAGCGGTCTGGATGTTCCCATTTTGAATCCACTGGATGAACGGATGAAGGAAACTATAGCCGCCGCCAAAGCCTTACTAGGTTTTGACGCAAACGGACACCAGTTCAGCAGCGCCTATGCTGCGCTGGTCAACACAGCATCAGCAGCCTCCCGTCAAGCGTCACCGAAGGAGCCAAAAGATACACTGGGCCTTATCCGGCAAACAGTTGTCAACGGTGAAAAAGAATCCATTGTACCCCTGGTTGAACAGGCTTTAAAAGAATCTTACACCTCCTCGCAAATTACCGATCAGGGACTGACCGCCGCCATGAACGAAGTCGGTGAAGCTTTCGGGGCCGGCCGCTGCTTTTTGCCGCAGGTGCTGCTATCGGCCGAAACCATGCGGGCTGCCTTCCAGACGATTAAAGAGTTACTGCCGGCCCAACAAATTAATACCCTGGGTACAGTTGTACTGGCTACGGTCAAAGGCGACATTCACGATCTGGGGAAAAATATTGTGGCCGCCCTACTAGAAAATAGCGGTTTTAAAGTAATTGACCTGGGGAAAGATATCGCAGCGGACGCCATTCTCGAAGCTGCCAACGCCCATGAGGCTGACATTGTCGGACTCTGCGCCTTAATGACCACCACCATGCCGGAAATCGACAATACTATTGCGGCCTTAAAAGCAGCCGGTAATACGGCCTCTACTATCGTTGGCGGCGCTGTGTTGACTGCCGATTATGCAGCCAAGGCCGGCGCCGACGCCTATGCGCCGAACGGCGTTGAAGCGGTAAAATTAGCCAAACGACTACTTCGACTACCGTAATCTGCTATCGTATAGTAAAACCTATATAGACACCCCATACTGTTAGCCTGCTAGCCGCAAATAAAAAACCTTTAAGATGCTGTTCATCTTAAAGGTTTTTCTTATACTCCGTCCGTTCAGAGAATCAACGTCTTTTGGGAACACGCAGATGAATCGTAATCGAATCATCATCCTGCTCCTGATCAACCTTAATATCCAAACCGGTTTTCTTCATTTCACCGATCACATTATGAATGGTATTTAGGAAAATCCGCACATCCCTGATTACTTTAACAATATTCTGCTTGGGTCCTTTTTTTGACATTTCCCGGGAAATATTGCTATTTGTCGTCTCAATAAGAGCCTCCGTCTCACGGACATTCAGCTTTTTTTGACATACCGCTGTCAACACCTGCTGCTGCAAAGCATAATTATCCAGCTTGAGTAGCGCCCGGGCATGGCGTTCGGTCAGGTTTTCCTGGCGCAAGGTATTCCGGATATCCTCCGCTAATTTTAACAGTCTCATCTTATTAGCAATCGTCGACTGTTTCTTCCCAACGCGGACCGCCAATTCCTCCTGGGTAAAACCAAAATTGGCAATCAACTGCTGAAATCCTTCTGCTTCCTCCAGATAGTGCAGGTCCTCCCGCTGCAGATTTTCAATCATTGCCAGTTCAGCCATTTCCTGATCGGTAAGTTCCTTAACAATAACCGGAACCAGAGCGAGCCCGGCAAGCTTAGAGGCCCGCAGCCGCCGTTCACCGGCAATCAGTTCAAAGCTATGATCCGTCTTTTGCCGCACCAACAACGGCTGAATCACACCAAACTCCTTAATTGAGGAAGAAAGCTCGGCCAGGGATTCATCATAAAAGGTCTTCCGTGGCTGAAAAGGATTAGGTTCAATGAGTGCCGTATCCACCTGAAGCACTTCATGGGATTTTTTATTATCTGGTAGCGCTACCGCCACAGCAGCAGCCGTCTCTTCCAACTGTTCATCGCTTTCTGCCGGCAAATCCTCATGAGGATTGACCGCTTCCTTCTCCGGAGTCAATCCAAAAAATCTGGATAATTTCATCTATACACCGCCTTAGCACAAATCCGATATGGTAATATTCGCCATATTGTTAGTAAATCCTCTCAAAAGCCGGAGACTACAGGGGCTTTTTTTCCGGCGTTCCAGCCCGCCGGGGGTACGCTGCCGGCGTCGGCTTTACCTTTTTGATATAAAGTACGGCCCGTACATCGTCCAGCCCCGGTAAGGTCACCGGCCGGATTTCAGCAATTTCAGCGCCAAGCACCTGCAAGGCCTGCTTGCTCTCTGCTGCTTCCTGGTTGTACTGAGCACCTTTTAGAGCAATAAAGTAACCGCCGACTTTTACAAAAGGCAGGCATAATTCACACAAAATATTAAGCCGGGCTACAGCCCGTGACAGAGCCACATCATACCGCTCCCGCTGCCCTCCCCTTCCGGCATCTTCAGCCCGGGAGTGAAGCAGCTCTATATCGGGAAGCTCCAGCGCAACTACCACTTCCCGCAAAAAAGCCAGGCGCTTCTGCAGCGAATCCAACAGAGTCAACGCCAGATCAGGACGGAATATCTTAAGCGGCAAGCCGGGAAACCCGGCGCCGGTCCCTACATCAATCACGCTGGCGCCGGCCGGAAAATAACGCTCATCATAACAGGACAGCGAATCAATCATATGCTTTACCGCCACTTCCTGCGGCCCGGTGATGGCTGTCAGATTCACTTTTTCATTCCAGACAAGCAATAATTGAAAATAGCTATCATAGTGGGCAAGCTGCTTATCGGTCAACGGTATACCAAACTCAGCCGCCGCTTGCTGCAATAACTGAACAAACAATCAGATTCCCTCCCTACGCCGCTGCTGCTCCAAATAAATCATCAAAATCGAAATATCCGCCGGCGAGACACCGGAAATCCGGGCAGCCTGACCAATGGAAAGCGGTTTAATTTTATTTAATTTCTGTCTGGCCTCCAGAGCCAGACCGCTGATTGCTTCATAATCAAGGTTTGAGGGCAGACGTTTCTCTTCCAGTTTAGCAGCCCGCTCTACCTGTTCAATCTGCTTATTGATATATCCCTCATATTTTGCGGCAATCTCCACCTGTTCACAAACAGCGGCAGGCAACGGCGGTAAATCAAAATGTTTACATAACATAGAATAATTAATCTCCGTCCGGCGCAATAAACCAAACAGGGAAGTGCCTGTTCGCAATTCGGCGGAATTCATGGCTTTCAATTTAGCCTGTACTTCATTGCTGGGCGTAACCATCGTTGCTTTCAAGTTGGCCAGGCTGTCGGCAATAGCATCGCGTTTCGCCGCAAAGCGGGCATAACGTTCATCACCAACCAAGCCCAGGGCCCGTCCCTTATCGGTCAGCCGGAGATCGGCATTATCCTGACGTAAAATCAAGCGATATTCGGCCCGGGAAGTCATAATACGATAAGGCTCATTTGTCCCCTTGGTAACCAAATCGTCAATTAATACACCAATATAGGCTTCGGAACGGGATAAAATAAAGGGCTCTTCCCTCTTTACAACAAGGGCTGCATTGATCCCGGCCATCAAGCCCTGGGCCGCCGCCTCCTCGTAACCGGACGTACCGTTCGCCTGCCCGGCCGAAAACAATCCGGCCAGCTGTTTAAACTCCAGGCTGGGTTTTAGTTGAGTGGGGTCCACACAATCATACTCGATGGCATAGCCAGGCCGCATGATTTTAAGCTTCTCCAAGCCGGCAATCGTGCTCAAAAAGGCATATTGCACATCAATCGGCAGGCTGGTCGACATCCCCTGGACATACATTTCATTGGTATGTAGACCTTCCGGCTCAATGAATAACTGATGAGCCTCCTTTTCGGCAAAACGGACTACCTTATCCTCAATGGAAGGGCAATAACGGGGGCCTGTCCCCTCAATTAAGCCTGTATATAGCGGGGCCCTGTGCAAATTAGCCCGGATAATCTCATGGGTTTTTTGATTCGTATAAGTAAGCCAGCAGGGTATCTGCTCCCTGGTGGTAACATCACTCATGAATGAAAAATTATGGATCTGCTCGTCACCTGGTTGAATAGTCATTTTGGAAAAATCAAGTGTTCGCCGGTCCACCCGGGCCGGCGTCCCTGTTTTAAACCGCATTAACTCAATACCAAGCTCACGCAACGACTGACTAAGCAGCTGGGCCGCCCGCTGGCCGTTCGGACCACCGGTATAGCTGAGCTCACCCAAAATAATTTTCCCCCGCAGATAAGTGCCTGTGGCAAGGATAACACACTGGCACTCGTATACTTCGCCAGTCTCAATCTGAATGCCGCTAATCCGGCCGCCGGCAGTCAGAATTTTATCCACCAGTACCTGTTTTACATCCAAACCGGCTTGATTTTCCACCGTGTGTTTCATATTATTTTGATACCACACCTTATCGGCCTGGGCCCGCAGTGCGTGAACAGCCGGCCCCTTGCCGGTATTGAGCATGCGCATCTGAATACAGGTCTGGTCGGTATTCAGCCCCATTTGGCCGCCTAAGGCGTCAATCTCCCTGACCAAATGACCTTTAGCCGGACCACCAACGGCCGGATTGCAGGGCATAAGTGCGATATTATCCATATTCAACGTGGCCAGCAACGTGCTGCAACCCAGACGGGCCGCCGCCAAGGCCGCCTCGCAGCCGGCATGACCGGCGCCGATGACCACTACATCATATTTTCCTGCTACATACATCTAGTATCATCTCCTACTAACACTTACTTGCCAATACAAAATTGGCTAAAGATTTCCGCTACGATATCCTCATGAACGGTATCGCCGGTAATCTCCCCCAGCCGTTCCCAGGCTTCCCGCAAATCAACGACAATGCAATCAGGCGGCATTTGGACCTCAATGGTATGGCGGACTTCCTCCAGGCTTTGGCGAGCCTTATCTAACAGGGCCTCATGCCTTACATTGGTAACAAAAATACCTTCGCCCATAGCTACCTGTCCGCCATAAACAGCATCGACAATGGCTTGCTCCAGCTCCGGTATGCCTTCACCGGTGTGGACGGATATTTTATAAACGGCGGCACCGCTGACCATGGCTTCGATAGCCTCACTGTCCAGGCAAACCGGTAAATCGGTTTTATTCAGCAAAATCAATGCGTTGCGGCCAGACATCATCGCTAGCACTTCATGATCTTCCTTCGTTAACGGCAGAGATGCGTCCAGCAGCAGCAGAATCAGATCAGCCCGCTCTACAAAGGAAAGGGCCCGTTCCACTCCTAGCTGTTCCACTAAATCGGCGGTTTCCCGGATACCGGCGGTATCCACAATTTTAAGCGGAATTCCCTGGATATTAACATATTCCTCAATTACATCGCGGGTTGTTCCCGGAATATCAGTAACAATAGCCCGGTTTTCTTTGATCAGCGCATTAAGCAGACTGGATTTTCCCACATTGGGTTTGCCAATAATTACCGTTTCCAGCCCGTCTCTTAAAATCCGGCCCGTGTGGGCTGTAGACAACAGCTTGCCGATTTCTTGCAATAAATCAGCTACCTGGACCGCCACTTCGCTGGCCGCCAATTCTTCAATATCTTCCTCCGGAAAATCAATAGCCGCCTCCAAATGAGCGATCATAGCAAGCAACTTATGACGCATAGCGCCAATCTGCTGCGACAAACTGCCGGACAAATGGTTGACCGCCACCTTAAGCGAAGTATCGGTTTTGGAACGAATAATATCAATAACAGCCTCAGCCTGCGTTAAATCCAGACGGCCGTTTAAAAAAGCCCGTTTGGTAAATTCACCGGGCTCGGCCAGCCTGGCACCCTGACTTAAGACTAAAGACAAAATCCTTTGCAGGGAAACCGCTCCGCCATGGCAATGAATTTCCACCACATCTTCACAGGTATAAGAATGAGGTGCCCGCATCATCAGCAGCAAGACCTCATCTATTGCCTGTCCCGTTTCCGGCTGGACAATATGACCGTAAGCAGCCTGATAAGACTGTATAGCGGCTGCCGTTTTCCCCTTTATTCCCTTAAATATAGCGCCGGCAATCGGTTCAGCCTGCCTGCCGCTCAGACGGATAATGCCAATACCGCCTTCCCCCGCTGCAGTCGCTACCGCCGCAATCGTATCCTCCTGATACACGTTACCTTCACTCCCGTTATGATTCCTGTCTATAGGACTCGCTGATTTAATAAGCCTGTCGGTCTGATTTCTTCGTCTGCCAAGGAAGCAAAACACAGGGATAATTAGGCTATTGCAAGGTTTTGCCGACCCAGTCAGACGAAAAAAATTCCGTTCGGACGCGCAGCGCGAATCAATCATTGGTTCCCTAACTATTATTCGATCAGATCAATACCTGACATACGTCCAATATGGGAAAACCCAGTAATAAAATTATTACTGGGTTTTCCCATATAAAATAGGTTAGCGTTTTAAAGCAATAACCACTTTGCGGAAGGGCTCATCCCCTTCACTATAGGTAACAATCCGGCTATCATCTTGCAAAGCGACATGAATGATTTTCCGTTCATGAGGACTCATCGGTTCCAACGCCACCTTCTCGCCGCGCCGCTTTACCTTATCGGCCAGGCGCAAAGCCAAACGAGACAAGGTTTCCGTCCGGCGCTTGCGATAATCCTCCACATCCAGAACAATCCGCACTTTATTCTCAGCATCCCGGTTAGCCGCCAAATTGGTCAGATACTGCAAAGCATCCAGGGTTTGGCCATGCTTACCGATTAGAATACCCAGATCTTCACCGCGCAGATTTAAAATCACATGTTCATCGCGAGTCATTTTTTCCACAGCAACCTGTAACTGCATGGTAGCAAAAATACTCTGCAGAAAGGTCATAGCAACTTCTAACGGATCTATTTCCTTGACTGTAACCAACACCCGGGCAGGTTTCGCTCCAATCAATCCAAACAAGCCTTTGCTTGGATTTTCAAGGATCTCATACTCTACACGCTCCCGGCTCACACCCAGTTCGGTAAGAGCCGCTTCCAGTGCTTCCTCGACAGTTCTTCCGGTCTTCTCCAAAGAAGTCATGGTATTATTTAGCCTCCCCTTGAATAGCAGTTGTGCCACGGTACATATACCACTGCTGAGCAATCTGAATAAGATTGCTAACTACCCAGTAAATCCCAAGTCCAGCCGGGAAAGTAATCGTAATATAGCCGATAAACAACGGCATGAAAATCATCATAATCTGATTTTGCTGTTTCGCCGAGGGGTCGGCACCACTCATGGTCTGCCGCTGCTGATAAAAGGTAGTAAGAGCCGACAGAACCGGCAAAACATAGTAAGGATCGACCAGTTTAGCCTGCTCAGCCAGATTGGCCATCCATAAAAAGCCCGGATCTCCCACATAATGAAAATCACGAATAGCATAAAAAATACCGATCAAAAAAGGCATCTGAATAATCATCGGCAAACAGCCTGCCATCGGATTAACACCGGAATTTTTATAAACAGCCGCCATTTCCTTATTCAGCTTCTCCGGATTTCCTTTATGCTTTTCCTGCATTTCTTTGATTTTAGGCTGCAATTCCTGCATAGCTTTCATGGATTTGATCTGCTTTACCGTCAGAGGGTACAAAACGAGCTTTATGGCTATGGTAAGCAAAATGATGGCAATCCCATAATTAGCGATACCTAAAGATACCGTAATATTATAAAAGAATGTCAACACTGCTTGCAACGGATGTACAACGATCGAATCGAACAAAATCTCACTCCTAACTCTGGCTCGCTATTCACGATAAACATTAATATAACTATATATCAAACGGGATCATACCCACCGGGATGAAAAGGATGGCAGCGCAAAATGCGGCGCACTGCCAGATAACAACCTCGCACAATCCCATATTTTTCAATCGCTATTATGGCATATTCAGAACAAGTAGGCACAAAACGGCAAGTAGGCGGTTTTAAAGGAGAAATATATTTTTGATAACACCGTATCAAAAATAGCGCGATTTCTTTCATAATAACTACCTACTTATTAGCCAGAATTTGTGCCCGTTTACACAGGTCTAAAAAAGCTTTCGTCACCGCCTGGGCATTGGAATCCACAGCCGGCTTTCGCCCCACAATAATCAAATCCACATCCTGGCGCAGCTCATGCTGCCGCATGCGGTAAGCCTCGCGCAGCAATCGTTTTACCCGATTCCGGACGACCGCTCCGCCCAGGCGTTTGCCAGCGGCAAAACCTACTCGCCGCTTTTGGGCAGGATTGGGCAGGACGTACATGACCAGCATTCGGTTACTATACGACTTGCCTGTTTTATAAACGGTTTGGAATTGCTTATTCTTATGCAATATTCCCTGCTTTTTTAACTTGTACACTTAGATCATCCTGTCATATGGAAAAAATAGGCCACTCACCGGCGGCCTACTATGCGGATAATTTCTTTCTACCTCTAGCACGTCTTCTTTTCAGAACAATACGGCCACCTTGTGTGCTCATACGCTCACGAAAACCATGCGTTCTTTTTTTCCATAGTGTATTAGGTTGATAAGTACGTTTCATCTATTTACACCTCCTTGCTTACATACAAGCGTAACAATCCCATGTTAAAACAATCTATTTTAACTATAAAAAATTATAGACTAGACAACCTATGGTGTCAAGAAAATTACTTAGACAATAACTCTACTTATCCTCAGCACCGCCGGTTAAATTGTGGATAAATATGACAATTCTTGTCAATCGACCGAAAAATGTGTTGATAACTACCCGGGCTTTTGTTAATATATTAACTAGCAGATTGTCCGTTTTACCTTTGCACAATGTAGATTATATACATAAAATGCAGAGTTATTCACAAAATCCGGCTGTTATACACAGCTTTATCCACAATATTTATATATGCCGACAATTACTTATAATACAAGGCTATGGGTTATTTTCCAATAGCTGCTTTTGTATTTTTTTTTCTTCAAATTTACCATATTCGCCTGTTTTTATTCACAGTTGTTGATAATCCTGTGGATAACCCCAATATTTTAATTTGTTATATGTTAATAACTAGGGCGTATTTTAAACTAACAAGTCCCTGGCGAGTGATTTTACGCCAGATGAGGCAAAATTTGACAGGAATAGCGGCCCTTATTTCCCAAAATTTTAACGAACCATGGTATAAAAAGCACCAGCCGGGAACGTTCGGATAGTTTTTAACACGCCCCAAGGTGCTTATCAGGAAAGGACTGACTATATGGACAAAGTACAATTAACGGCACTGTGGGAACAAGTATTAAAAAAACTGGAAAGTGAAATCATCAAACCCCTGTTTGATACTTGGATTAAGGATGCGATTCTTCTTTCTCTTACCGCTGATACCTTGGAAATAGGAACTCCCCGGCAAATTATGAAGGAATGGCTGGAAACCAAATACATGCCGCAAATTGAAAATGCCGTCCATCAGATCCTGGGAAAACCTATGAACATAAAAATAACCAATCTGAATTTAGATGATGAACATACTGCCGCATCGTCACAACCTATTCCGTCCGGCATCTCCCGCTCTATTGCCGAACAGAGGTCGGCCGAAACATATTCCCCGCCGGTCTCTGCCGGTAACGCAAGCCATGAAATCGCCGCGACAAGAACATCGGAGCTACAGGAAACACTGCCACTAGAGTCTATTCAACTGCCGCCACCGATGATCAAGCCACCGGCTATCTCACTGCCGGACGATTCACTAGTCGTATTAAATCCTAAATATGTATTTGAAACCTTCGTTATTGGCAATTCCAATCGTTTTGCCCATGCCGCCTCGCTGGCCGTGGCCGAAGCACCGGCTCAGGTCTATAATCCCTTCTTTATTTACGGCGGCGTCGGTCTTGGCAAAACTCACCTGATGCACGCCATTGGCCACCGCATCTTGCAAAGTTATCCCGGCATCAAGGTTGTCTACATTTCCAGTGAAAAATTCACTAACGAACTAATCAATTCTATCCGGGACGGTAAACCGGAAAGTTTTCGCCAAAAATACCGCAACATCGATGTACTTTTGGTCGACGATATTCAGTTTTTATCGAAAAAAGAACATACCCAGGAAGAATTTTTCCATACCTTCAATACCTTGCATGAAGCCAACAAGCAAATTATTATTTCCAGTGACCGTCCACCTCGTGAAATACAGACGCTGGAAGACCGGCTGCGCTCTCGCTTTGAATGGGGACTTATTACCGATATTCAGCCACCTGACCTAGAAACAAGAATCGCCATTTTACGTAAAAAAGCCATGCTGGAAAATCTGAATATTCCCAATGATGTAATGGTCTACATTGCCAGCCGCATCGACAACAACATTCGCGAACTGGAAGGCGCCCTGATCAGAGTGATGGCCTACGCCTCCCTGACTAACCAAACGATCGACATCAATCTCGCAACCGAGGCTTTAAAAGACATATTCCCCAACGGACGCCCCAAACAAATCACTATGGAGCTCATTCAGGAAATTGTTTCCTCCTATTTCAAGATAAAGATAGACGAGCTATTGGCCAAAAAACGTACCCGTAATGTGGCCTATCCTCGCCAAATAGCCATGTATCTGTGCCGGGAACTGACAGATACCTCCTTGCCGCGCATCGGCGAAATGTTTGGCGGCCGTGATCACACTACCGTTATTCACGCCCATGACAAAATTGCCCGTGAGCGAAACGAGGATACCAAATTAAGCAATACGTTAAAAGAACTGATCAAACGTATAGAAAGTGTCTAGTCCACTTATCCCTCTGTGGTTAACTCTGTTTATAACTGAAAGATAACTATGTTGATGAAATGTTAATATATTTTCCACAGCAAAAACCTGTGAATGTGTGCATAACTGCTTACCCATTTATCGACATGTTATGCACATGGTATTTTCTTATTCGACAAGCCATATTTTCATTTATCAACATATCTACAGGCCCTACGACTATTACGACTAATTTTCTTATATATTATGTCTTTTATAGTAATAATATACCAACGGGAGGTACCTTTATGAAAATATCCTGCTCCAAAGAATTGCTTACCCACGCTGTGCAAACTGTGCAAAAAGCGGTAGCCAGCAAATCTACGCTGCCTATCTTGACAGGAATTTACCTATCGGCACTCGATGGAAAGCTAGAATTACAGGCTACGGACTATGAAATCGGCATTTGTTGTAAAATAGACGCCCAAATTGATGAACCGGGAACAATTGTGCTATCCGGTCGCTACTTACAAGAGCTTGTCAGAAAACTTCCCGGCGATACCATTCATATTTTGTCCCTGCCGGCAGAGAAAACCATACAAATTACTTCCAACTCAGCCCAGTTTAATCTCTTACTGATGCCCGCCGAAGAATTTCCGGTTATCAACAAGCTGGAGGGGGAAACCAGTTTTCTCATTAAGGACAATGTTTTCCGGGAACTGATCAAAAAAACGGTTTTTGCCTGTGCCACCGACGAGGCTCGGCCTATCTTTACCGGAGCGCTCTTGGAAATCAATCGGTTTAATGCTAAAATGGTAGCTACTAATACCCATCGGTTAGCACTAAAAGAAGATAGTTTGGAAAATTCTGAAAAAGAAGTTAAGATCATCATACCTTCCAAGATATTAACCGAACTGGCCCGTCTGCTGGTATCGGAGCATCCCTTGGATGTGGTGGTTTCCTGCCATAAGAATCAGGTTTCCTTCTCCTTCGATAATGTTTACATAAAATCGAGAGTCATTGAGGGACAATTCCCTGACTATAATCGGGTTATTCCCGATAGTTTTGCCACACAGGTAACGTTGCCGACCGATAATTTTCTTGATGCGGTAGAGCGGGTATCTTTATTGGCCAGAGACGGGGAATATAATGTCATTAAACTGTCATTTGAAAATGATATGGTTATTATCAACTCCAATAATCCTGATGTTGGTAAGGCTTGTGAGACCGTACCGGCCATGATCGCCGGTAATGGGCTGGAAATTGCGTTTAATGCCAAATATGTAACGGATATTATGAAAAATATCAACAGTGAAAAAATAACTTTTTCCTTTAACACTCCGCTAAGCCCGGCTTGCATTAAACCGGTGGATGACGAGCACTATACCTATATTATTACTCCTGTAAGAACAAGTTAATTTTTAGAGTGAGGATTTTTGCAAAAATGGAAGAAGTATTTATTGACACCCAATTGATTCAGTTGGACCAGCTTTTAAAATGGATTGGTGTGGTAGAAAGCGGCGGTCAGGTCAAGCTGCTGCTTAGCGACGGGCTGATTGAACTGAACGGACAGGTTGTTTCCGAGCGAAGAAAGAAAATTTATCCCGGTGATACGGTTACTGTCAAAGGGATTGGAACCTGGAAAGTAGCCGTTGAATAAAGGTGCTGCATGAGAATCAATCACCTAACGCTGCATAATTTCCGAAATTATGCGGATTTGTCGCTTGCTTTTTCCCATAATATCAATATATTCCTGGGTAATAACGCTCAGGGAAAGACCAATATTCTGGAAGCTATTTATATTGGTGCCATGGGACGGTCTTATCGTACCTATTCGGATCAGGAGCTTATTCGCTGGAAGCATTCATTAGGACGTATTCAGCTTAATTTTTCGCGTTTGGATGTCCAAAATGATCTGGCTTTTCGATTTTCCCAGGGAGAGACTAAAAAAAGTAATAAAGAAATTACTTATAATGGATATACTATAAAGGTTAAAGAGCTGATTGGCGCGCTGAATGTCGTGCTGTTTGCACCGGAGGACTTGACCCTGATTAAGGGACAGCCGGTAGCCCGGCGCCAGTTTATTGATGTGGAAATTTCCCAGGCCAGTCCTTCCTACTATAGTCAACTCTTAACTTATAACCGGATTGTTACGCAGCGTAATCATCTCTTAAAAAAGATTAGAGATAACCGGTTGAATGCCGCTATGCTGGAGCCTTGGGATGAGCAGCTTATCAAGGCTGCCGCCGGCATTACCGTTAAGCGGAAGGAAGCTATAAAAAAGCTGGCTATGCTGGCCAATTTAATGCACCGCCGGATTACCGCGAGTAAGGAAAACCTGTCTGTTGCTTATTTTATGGCCGGGTTGGCGGAAAATGAGCAGGTGGCGGATAAAGATCTGCCTGCCTGGTACCGGGAGCAATTGCTGAAGCTGCGTCAGCAGGATATCTACCGGGGCAGCACCGGTGTCGGACCGCACCGGGACGATCTGGTATTTACGGTAAATGAAGGAATTCAGTTGAAATCTTTTGGTTCTCAGGGACAGCAGCGGACGGCCGTATTAGCGTTGAAGCTGGCGGAACTGGAATTTATCAAATCAGAGACCGGTGAATATCCGGTACTGCTCCTGGACGATGTCATGAGTGAACTGGATGCTGAACGGCGAGAACAATTACTTTTCTTTATTAAAGATAAAATTCAGACCTTTGTAACGGCGACCGACCAGAATTATTTTCCTGAAAAGAAAATGGGACATTATTATTACGTGCAGAACGGCAAGATCATGGAGTGATGAGGATGCAAGGTATTAGTGAAATTTTGCATAATACGCTGCAGCAATTAGGTTTAAAAAAAAGATATCATGCGGAACTCATCATGGAACGCTGGTCTGAAATTGTGGGCGATGATATTTCCCAGCACTCCTGCCCGGTAAAGTTTGAACGGGGTTTGATGTTCGTCACGGTGAGCAATTCGGTATGGTGTCACCATTTATTTATGCTAAAAGAAAGCATTATTAGTAAGCTAAATCGGTTTATCGGTGAAAAAATTGTCAAAGATATCCGTTTCCAGGCAGGATATTTGAAAGATTGTAAGAATCAAGAGAATACGGAGCATTCTGTTTCCTTAAAACAAAGCTTGGCGGCTATCCGTCTGGATGAGCAGGAATTGGCCGGTATCCGGCAATATACTCACGAGGTAGCTGACGAAGCCCTGCAAAAGAAGCTGGCCGGTTTTACCCGAAAAGCGCTGGCCTATAATAAACTAAAGAAAATGGATAAATGGCATGCCTGCCAAGGCTGTGATACGCTTTGTCCTCCGGAGGAAACCTATTGTGCGGTATGCCTTAGAACCGTCCGGGAAGAAAAGCTGGGAGAAATCAGGAAGCTCTTATTGGATGTTCCCTGGTTTTCTTATGAAGATCTGCAGCCATATCTTTCTTGCACACGCTCAGAGTTCGACCGGGCTAAAAGCGAGCTGTTAGCCCGGTTGTGCCTTGAATATACAGCAAAAAACGGACAAGTTGACAGTGTACACCGTACGACGATTGTGATGCTGATGGAATCGGTGGGACCTGACGAAATTACTCCGGAAACGGTTGATCATACTTTGGAAAAATTCAGGAGGAAACAACATGTTTTTGCACCTAGGAGCTGATACTGTCATTCCACTCAAAAATGTCATTTCGATTAATGATTTAAGGACAGTAAAGTCCGGTATCAATCATGAGTTTTTGAAGACCATGAGGGAAGAGCAAATGATTGTTGATATTTCCGATAATAATCCGAAAAGTTTTGTGTTGACAGATAAGGTTGTTTACTTATCGGCTATTTCCTCCTTAACTCTAAAAAAACGAGCCGGACAAATTCCGGAAGAAGAGGAAGAATGATAAACCGTGATATAAGCACGGTTTATATTGCGTTTGAAATTGATGGCGGGAGGTACATAGCAGAGTGAATGAAGATATTACGGTAAATGGAAATTATGGAGCAGGGCAGATACAGGTACTGGAGGGCTTAGAGGCAGTACGTAAGCGTCCTGGTATGTATATAGGCAGTACGTCTTCCCGGGGATTGCATCATCTGGTTTACGAAGTAGTGGATAACAGTATTGATGAAGCTTTGGCCGGTTATTGCACCAAGGTAGATGTGACTATTCATCAGGATAATAGCATCACCGTTATTGATAATGGCCGGGGCATTCCGGTCGATATGCATGAAACAGGCAAACCGGCAGTAGAAGTGGTGTTGACCGTGCTGCACGCCGGCGGTAAATTTGGCGGCGAAGGCTATAAGGTGTCGGGCGGTTTGCATGGCGTCGGTGTTTCGGTTGTTAATGCTCTGAGTATGCATTTGGAAGTGGAAGTAAAGCGGGATGGCAAGGTGTATACTATCCGTTTTGAACGGGGCAATACGGTAGAAGAGCTAAAAGTTATTGGCACAACCGAGGAAACCGGCACAAAGGTTACTTTTAAGCCTGATCCGGAAATCTTTGAGGAAACGGAATATCATTTCGATATTTTAAAACAGCGGCTGCGGGAATTGGCCTTTTTAAATAAGGGTTTGAATATTGTCCTGTCCGATGAGCGGACCGGCGTAAATGAAAATTTTCATTACGAAGGCGGCATCGTTTCTTTTGTGGAGCATTTGAATAAGACCAAAGATCCGCTTCATCCCAAACCGATTTATTTAAAAGGCTCGAAGGATACTACGCTGGCCGAACTGGCGCTGCAGTATAATGACGGTTATGTGGAAAATATCTTTAGCTTTGTTAATAATATCAATACCCAGGAGGGTGGAACTCATTTAAGCGGTTTCAAGATCGCCCTGACCAGGTCGATCAATGATTTTGCCCGTAAATTAAATATGCTCAAGGATAATGATGAGAACCTGAGTGGCGAGGATATCCGGGAAGGACTAACCGCCGTTATCAGTGTTAAGATCCAGGAACCGCAGTTTGAAGGACAGACCAAGACTAAGCTAGGCAATAGCGAGGTGCGGGGGATTGTCGATACTATCGTATCCGAGGGACTGAGTGAATTTTTTGAGGAAAATCCTTCAGTTACCAAAAAGATCATTGAGAAAACAATTATGGCTTCCCGGGCTAGGGAAGCTGCCAGGAAGGCCAGGGAACTGACCCGCCGGAAGAATGCCCTGGAGGTAAGCTCACTGCCAGGCAAGCTGGCTGATTGTTCGTTAAAGGACCCTGATCAAACGGAAATTTATCTGGTCGAAGGTGATTCGGCCGGTGGTTCAGCCAAGCAGGGACGGGACCGACGCTTCCAGGCAATTTTGCCGCTCAGGGGTAAAATCCTGAATGTGGAAAAGGCCCGGCTGGATAAGATTTTAAATAACGAAGAAATCCGGGCGATGATTACCGCTTTTGGCTGCGGTATCAGTGATGAGTTCGATCTGGAAAAGAGAAGATACGGCCGGATTATCATTATGACTGATGCCGATGTAGACGGCGCCCACATCAGAACGCTGCTATTGACATTCTTCTATCGCTATATGCAGCCGTTGATTGAATCAGGCAAGGTGTATATTGCCCAACCGCCTTTATATTTGGTTAAAAAAGGCCGGGAGAGCTGGTATCTGTACAGTGACGAGGAAATGGATCAATTGCTTAGCCGGATTGGTCGCGACAGTATTAATGTGCAACGGTATAAAGGCTTAGGCGAAATGAATCCCGAACAATTATGGGATACGACGATGAATCCGGAAGGGCGTACTATTTTGCGGGTAACTATGGAGGATGCCATGGCTGCCGATGCGATCTTCTCAGTATTAATGGGTGATAAGGTAGAGCCGCGGCGGAACTTTATCGAGGAACACGCTCATAGCGTACGGAATTTGGATATATAAAAGTATCAGAAATAGAAAAAGGATTAGGTCATCGTTTGGATGAACCTAATCCTTTTTTGGTTATAAAATATTTATTTGGTTGAAAGCTATCGAGTACAAGGCAGCCGGGTTTATTTTGCTTCTTGCTTTACTTTGAACCAGGCGGCGTACATGGTAGGCAGCACCAGCAGCGTCAGGATGGTGGCGCCGAGCAGGCCGCCGGCAATGGCTACCGCCATGGGGCCCCAGAAATTACTGGGAACCAGTGGCAGCATGCCCAGGATGGCTGCTGCTGCGGTTAGCATGATCGGACGGAAACGCAGCACCGCCGAGTCAATAATGGCATCCCAGGGAGATTGGCCTGCTTTGATATGCTGTTCAATTTGGTCAATTAAGATGACTGAATTGCGGATGATCATTCCGCTAAGGGCGAGGACACCCAGTTCAGCTACAAAGCCCATAGGACGCAGCGTCAGCAGCATGGACAGGCTGACACCGATGATGCCCAGCGGAGCAGTTAACAAGGTAAGAATCATCAGGGGAATTCGCTGCAGTTGAATCATCAGCAGGGTAACAATCAGCAACAGCATAACCGGTACGGGCTGCAGCAGAAATTCCATAGATTGCTGACTTTTTTCCAGTGAACCGCCGATTTGAATACTATAGCCGGCAGGCAGGGAATCGCGGAGCGGTTTAAGCTGTTCGTAAGCCTGGTTGGTGGCGTCATTACCGGTGATGGTGGAAGCTACATCGGCCTGAACCGTAATGGTCGGCTTTAAATCCCGCCGCCAGATCATTCCGTCTTCGGCGGCATAGCTGATAGTAGCTATCTGGTCTAGGGGCACAAATTTACCATTGCCAATATGAATGGGCAGATCC
Organism: Propionispora vibrioides; assembly: GCF_900110485.1. NCBI lineage: Bacteria > Bacillati > Bacillota > Negativicutes > Selenomonadales > Sporomusaceae > Propionispora > Propionispora vibrioides. The sequence goes on from NZ_FODY01000025.1 coordinate 69,384, forward strand.
TTGATGGTTTCCAGATTTTTTCGGTCGGCTGCATCCATGCGCAGGACAATGCCGACGGTTTTGTCCTGTTCATAAAATTCGCCTACTGTAACGCCGGACAGTTGAGTTTGTAAATCCGCGGCCAGACTTTGGCTATTGATGCCCAGCATTCTTGCTTTATCGGGATCGACGGCCAGATGCATGGTTTTTGTTTTTTCATTCCAGTCCAGGTTCACATGTGTCAGGTTGGGGTTGGCCAGCATGGTCTGCTGCACCTGGCTGGCAATCTCTCTCACCTTTTCATGGTCGTAGCCGCTGACACGCAACATGACGGGATAAGGGGAAGGCGGGCCGGTTTGAATAAGTTTCACATGGCCCCGCACCTCGGAAAATTGCTCGGCGAATAACTTGTTGATCTTATCCTGCAGAACCTGACGGGCTTCCAGGTCTTTGGCTACAATGACAAATTGCGAGTAATTGTTGGCCGGCAGCTTGGGATCGGTGGTCAGGACGAAACGGGGCGCTCCCTGACCGACGTAATAGCTGTAACTGGCAATATTCGGATCATTGGCCAGGGCCTCGGAAAACTGTTTGGATACATTTTCGGTCGCCTGCAGCGAGGAACCTTCGGGCAGGGTCATTTCCACAATGATTTCCGGCCGGACCGAGGGAGGGAAAAATTCCTGTTTGACAAATTTGAGTAAACCTATAGAAAGAACAAAGCTGGCGACAGTAATACCTAAGACCAGTTTACGATGATGCAGGCACCAGGTCAGGGTTTTCCGGAACAGCCGGTAGAACCGGGAGTTATACATGGCTTGGCCGTCGTGGCCATTTTCTTTGGTTTTGATCAGCCGATAGCCCAGGAGCGGAGTTACCATAACGGAAACAATCCAGGATAAGAGAAGAGCGATGGTGACTACCGTGAACAAACTGCTGGTAAATTCCGCGGCCGATCCCTGGGAAAAGCCGACCGGAATAAAACCGGCGCAGGTAATCAGCGTCCCGGTCAGCATGGGGAAGGCAGTTGCCGTATAGGCGTAACAGGCGGCTTCGAAACGTCCCCAGCCCTGTTCCAGTTTTACTGTCATCATTTCCACCGAAATGATCGCGTCGTCTACCAGGAGTCCCAGTGAAATAATTAGGGCTCCCAGTGATACCTTATGAAGATCAATCCCGAAAATTTGCATAAAGACAAAGATGCCGGCAATAACCAATGGAATGCACAGGGCTACAACAATGCCGGAACGGAAGCCAAGGCTTAGAAAGCTGACCAACAGGACAATAAAGATGGCTTCCTTTAGTGACTTAACAAATTCACCAATAGAGTCCTTAACTACTTCCGGTTGATTGGATACTTGGCTTAACTCTAGCCCTAGCGGCATATCCTGTTTTATTTTACTGATGGTTTCCGCCAGATTGTCTCCCAGGGTCAGGATATTGCCGCCTTTTTCCATAGAAAGGGCAATACCGATAGCCGGTTGGCCGTTAAAATACATTTTAGGTTCGATGGGGTCACTGTAACTGCGGGTAATCGTGGCGATATCCTGCAGGCGGAAGGTACGGTCATTGACCCGGATGGGCAGATTGCGCAGATCTTCCATATTGGTAAATAGGCCGGTAACCCGCAAATAGACATTGTCGCTGCTGGTTTCGATCATACCGGAAGCGGTCATGCTGCTTTGCGATTTAATGGCGCTGCTGATTACGGCGGGATCGATACCTAATTGGGATAATTTGCTGTTTTCTATTTCAATATAAATTTTCTCCGGCTGGACGCCTAAGAGATCGACTTTTTTTACACTTTTAATGCCTAAAAGAGTCCGGCGGATTTCTTCAGCTTTTACCCGCATGTCCTCGTAGTTGTAGCCGCTATCGGCGGTTAACGCGTAAATGCAGCCGAAGACGTCGTCAAAACGGTCGTTAAAGGAAGGACCTACTACGCCTGAAGGCAGGGTAGACTTGATGTCGTTGACCATATTGCGGACTTCCAGCCAAGTGGGGCGGATATCCTTTTCCTTTACCGTGTCTTTTAAAGTTACGTAAATAACGGCCTGACCGGGCTGGGAATAGCTTTTCAGATAGTCAATACCGGGCGTGTCCTGCAGCTTTTTCTCCAGCTTGTCGGTTACCTGTTCTTCCATTTCGCGGGCTGTAGCGCCTGGCCAGGCGACTGATACGATCATTTGTCTGATAACGAAGTCGGGGTCTTCCATCCGGCCCAGCTTCTGATAGGAGAATATGCCGGCCATAAATATAATGGCAATAAAGAAATAAACCAGTTGCTTGTGGTTTAACGACCATTCGGTCAGATTAAGCCGACTCATAGACGCACCTTCTGTCCTTCATGGAGTTTCTGGACACCGGCGCAAACAATCACATCCCCCTCGTGCAGTCCGTCCAGAATTTCCACGGCATTATCGCCAAAGGCGCCGACCTTAACCGGCCGCAGCGCAACCTGATTGTCGGTCACAACCCATACATTTGGCGTATCGCCGGTTTGATACAGCGCGGCTAAAGGAATAAAGATGGATTGGTTGCCGGTATGGTTTATGTTGACTGTTGCGGTCATGCCTAATTGCAGATCAGCCGGTGGATTGACTAACGAAATGCGGGCTTTATAAGTCCGGGTTACTTTATCGGCCATGGGAGCTATTTCTCTTACTTTTCCTTCGCTGGTTATGCCAGGCAAGGCCCAGAAAGTTACTTGGATGTGGGAGGCATTTTTTAATTCTTCCAGTTTATTCTCCGGGATATTGATTTCGATTTCCCGCATCCCGTCTTTTACCAGCGTCAGTACGGTCTGACCGGCACTGACTACCTGACCGGCTTCCACGTTAATGCCGGCAATGACCCCGTCACTGTCGGCCGTAAGCTGGCTGTAGTTGAGTTGATTATTACCTTGAGCATATTGGGCTGACGCCTGATTTACCGCCGCCTGGGCCACCTCATAGGCGTTTTGGTACTGATCAAGCTGGGCACGGCTGATAGCTCCCTGTTCGTAGAGCTTTTCGTATCTCGCCAGATTGCTTTGAGCTAAGCTAAGCTGAGAATCGGCGGAAGCTACTTGAGCGGCGGTCAGATTGACAGTTTGTTGAATATCCTTGGGATCAATCGTTAAGAGAACATCGCCGGCTTTGACATGGGTGCCGGCTTCGACCTGGCGTTGAATAATTTTGCCGCCAGTCTGAAAGGAGAGCGCCGTTTCATAGCGGCCGCGCACTTCGCCGGAATACCCTGGATTTTGGTTGTTGGCGCCAAGTGAAATGGTTTGCGTTCGTACTAGCGGTATATCCTCGCTTATACTGGCTGTTTGCGAGCAGCCGGTAAGCAGTAGAGCGGCCAATAAGAGAGATAGATAATTCCGGTAGTATTTTTTCATGCTATTTCCTCCTCTAACTCTATATTACTTATAAACTATTTTGGTATTCTAGTTTATTTATGATAAAAAAAACTGCTAAAGAAATAAGCTGAATAACAGCTTATTTCTTAGTTAAACCATGGATAATAAGGTCGATCAGGGCATCAGTATAATATCCCTGCTGTTCCTTTTCCGGTGAGAACTCGACGGTTCTCATATAGCTGAACGCTTGAAACAGGCGAAAACCAGCATAACTGACCACCGCTTCATCAACATCCCGGAATATTCCTTTTTGTTTTCCGTCTTGAATGATTTCGGCAATAATCGAAATAATTTCTTCATCAATCAGTTTATGATACTTCCGACTTAAAAAGGCGGAAAACAAAGCATCGTCGTCCTTAAGCAACCGGGTAATGAAGGTATCTTCATTAAAAAAGTCTAACGAAGTCCGGATAAGCTGGGTTAATTTTTCCAGAGGATCGGAAATCTCGCCCATCCGGGAAAAGATGATCTGGATAGTTTGGTGGCATTCCCGGGTTAACAGGCTGGCAAATAAATGCTCTTTATCCTTAAAATGTTCGTAAATAGTTTTCTTGGATATTTTACAGTCCCGGCTGATTTCATCCATTGTTGTTTTCTTAAAGCCAAAGCGATCCAGCCGGTCTTTGGCTTTATCCAATATCAGATTTTTAATGTCATCCATGTTGTAGTTCACCTACTTATTATTTGTATGACCATATTGTCAGAAGTAGTATTAACAAAATAAAACAGTGTTACTCATAAACTATTATAGTATTTTAGTTTCCTAAAAGCAAGCTGCAATTTTTTAAAGAAATAAAAAAGAGAGGATAGGTCCTCTCTTTTTTATCTTAATTACCCCGGGAGGTATAAGTTAATTTTTTATCAGGCTTTTCTGCCGGTTTAGTTTGGTATTTCTTTGAGAACGGCAGTTACCGAAAGGGTGCGGTTATTGCGGATGATGGTAACATTTACCTTGGTATCTACCGGAATATCATCCAGCACTTTGCGCAAATCGGCAACTGAATTGACGGCCGTATCGTTTATTTTGGTAATGATGTCACCCTGTTTGATACCTGCCTGATTAGCCGGTCCGTCGTCTTCCACCCGGACAACGTATACGCCATTGTCGATTTGCAGGCTGTAGCCATAACGGGCCGCCGTATTTTTATCCCAGACGCCGACACCCAGATAGGACCGGACTACCTTGCCATTTTCCATCAGGGACTGTAGAATCGGTCTGGCCGAATTAATGGGAATGGAGAAGCCCATACCTTCAATCCCATCGGCAGAGATTTTGGCACTGTTGATGCCGATCACCTGGCCGTCGGCATTAACCAGAGCACCACCGGAGTTTCCGGGATTGATCGCAGCATCGGTTTGAATGAGGTCGAACTTACGGTCACCAATTTCAATGGTACGGTTTAAGGCGCTGATTACACCAACGGTAACGCTGCCGCTAAACTCTAAGCCCAGCGGATTGCCGATGGCAATGGCCGGCTCACCGGCCATGATGGTGGACGAATCACCCAGAACGGCGGCAGGTAGGCCTGAGGCATCCACTTTTACCACAGCCAAGTCGGTGGCCGGATCGACACCTAATACTTTTCCGTTAAAGGTTCGTCCGTCGGAAAGCGATACGACAATCTCCTGCGCGCCCTCCACGACATGATAGTTGGTGGCAATATAGCCGTTGGAGTTAAAGATAACGCCGGAACCTACGCCTTTTTCAATGAGAACCTTTTGATCAAAATTATCCCTTACATAAGCTTTATTGGAAATTCCGACAACAGCCGGACCTACTTTTTTCACTGCCTGTACCACATATGTATTGCGATTACTGGACAGTTCGCTGTCGTTGGTTTGATTTGCTGCGGCGGTACTATGGAAGCCTGTTATCATAGACGTGCTTAGCGCGGCGCAGATGACGGTTAAAACGGTAAACTTTTTTAGCAGACTCTTCATAAAGATACCTCCATTTTGCATAATTCCGGTTCAGTATACCTTACGGTTATGACAAGTCTGTGACAAGTGAAGTCAATTTCGCGTTAAAAGCGGCAATTCTCGTCAAATTATCCTGGTTTTACAAGGAAATACGTAAAGGATACAGAAATGGTATATATACATAGTACAACAGAATATCCCGTTCAGCAAATAGGTGTTAGGGAGGAATGACCTATGAAATGGAAAATCGGCAGATTACTCTTTCTGTCCGGAATACTGGTTATGCTGTATTTTTTCCCGGTACAGACAGCAGCAGCGATGGGAAATGATGGCTTAATTGATGTACAGGTGCAAATCCATATTGAAAAACCCGATTACTTCTGGCAATATCCTTTTGGCGGGAAAAAATTAGATAATCTGCTGATCTCGGGTATGGGAAAATCCTACACTGTCTATGATGGTTCCGCCGGGGATACGTTTACTTTTGCCGTGCCGAAAGGTTATACGCTGCGTCTGGGTGTCACTTTTCCTGACAGCGTAAATTATAATAAAACAATTTATTTCTCCAAAAGAAATGTAGCTGAAAAAGACCATTTCCTTGTCATCACGCTTAAAGCACCGGAATATCAGGATGTTCTCTTTCAGGCGCCTGATTTTGATGAAAAAACAGTGCAATAGTAATTAAAGTAAAAAAGACTCACTTTGGGACAAAGTAAGTCTTTTTTATTTTATTAATCGGCTGGGAAGACCAGGCCGATTTGTTTGCGTGCTTCATCCATAACCTGCATGACCTGACGGTTGAGGGTAAAGGTATTGGTGCTTGATTGTAGCTGGCCGGTTTTAATGAGCTGAATAAATTCCCGGGCTTCGTAAAACATCAGTTCCGGTTTTTGCGACCGGGTGATATCTTCAGTCGAACCGTCACGATAGATAATTTTTACGTCTTCCGGGGTGGAAATTTTATCAATCAGAATATTACCGTTTTCTCCCTGAATTTCACTGGGGATAAGGGAGTTGGCTATTTTAGAATGAGAAATGATCGCTTCCATATCTTTGTAATGGAGGGTAATGCTGCCGCAGCCGTCAATGCCCGAGCTTAGCATGGTAGCATTGGCTGAGACAGATTCAGGTGGGCCGAACAGATAAATGACCGGATAGATGCAATAGACACCGATATCCATAATGGAGCCGTTGGAAAAGGCCGGATCGAAGGTATTAATAGGCTTACCGGCTTTAAAGGTATCATAACGCGAAGAATACTGGCAGTAGTTAGAAAAAAATCTGCGGACCGGCCCCAGCTTGGGCAGATTTTCCCTGACGCTTTGCATGTTGGGCAGGAAGGTACTTTTCATAGCTTCCATCAGGAGCGCTCCGTTGGCGGTGGCGCATTCGATCATTGCTTCCAGTTCTTTGCTATTGGAAGCAATGGGTTTTTCGCAGAGTACGTGTTTTTTATGGGATAGAAACAGGATGGCCTGTTTGGCGTGGTGCGAATTGGGGCTGGCAATGTAAACGGCATCAAATTCAGGGCTGCTGGCCATAGTAGTGAGGTCGGTAAAAACATGCTTGGCACCATGTTTGTCGGCAAAGGCCTGGGCTTTTTCTTCGGTACGGGAATAAACGGCAGACAGGCAAAAATCGTCTGTTAAGGTCGCACAGCGGATAAATTCCTCGGTAATCCAACTAGTTCCTACAACACCAAAACGAATCATGATAGGCCTCCTTAGTAGGTGTTTATAATTGTTATTAATTTCATAGTAGCACAGACGATTAAAATATTGAATACTAATTTGCAGTTTAGTGATTTCACATTAGCAGGATAAAAAAACTGCCGATAGAAACTCGGCAGTTTTCAAAGATTATTTGGTGTTTTCTTCGGCGGTACTAACGGTTTTTTCCTGTGTTTCTTGTGTAGCTGTAGCCGGGGCGACGGCTTCTTTGCTTTCCGGTGCCGGTGAAGCGGTTAATTGGATTTCAGAGGTATGTTTATCGGTCGTAACAGCAACTTCTTTTGGATGATGGGGGCGGCCTACCCGCCAGGTAGCTCCTACCCGACCCATTTGTTCACTACCGCTGATCGACCAGGCGGCATTGTAGAGAGTGTCTTTATTGGCGTAGTGATACACACCGATGGCCACTGCCTGGGAACCGCCGTAGGTTCCTGCACCAACGGAAATTTGAGTGGGTGCTTGCGGATCATAATCCAAGGGAGCCAGAGCTGTCATAGCTGCCGAGAGGGCACCTACCTTGTCGACCCGGTTTGAAAGATCGTCTACTCGTTGAGAGAGAGAAGAAATATTATTACTATTATTAGTAATTTGATTTTGAAGCATGCTATCCTGAGTATCCGTATAGCTCTTGGCAGAATCTAATGTTTTCTTATCTTGAACATCAGAATAGCTGTTAGCGGAGGTTAAAGTCTTTTGGTCTTGAGTATCGGCATAGTTGTTAGCCGAGGTTAAAGTCTTTTGGTCTTGAGTATCGGCATAGTTGTTAGCCGAGGTTAAAGTTTTCTTGTCTTGAGCATCGGCATAGTTGTTAGCTGAGGTTAAAGTTTTCTGATCCTGAGAGTCGGCATAGTTCTTGGCAGAGTCTAAAGTTTTCTTATCTTGAGCATCAGAATAGTTGTTAGCGGAGGTTAAAGTCTTTTGGTCTTGAGTATCGGCATAGCTTTTGGC
>NZ_FODY01000026.1 GCF_900110485.1 Propionispora vibrioides
AAGTTTCCGTTCTTGTTTTGGCTGCAGTAATGGGTGAAGCCGAGAAAGTCGAATGTCCCTGGTTTGCCTTCCCCTCTTTTGTTCCGCCTTTCCACGGCGAAACGTCCGAATTCGATGATCTTTGTTTTCTCCTCTGCTATCTCTAGGTTGAATTTTCTTAATCGTTCTTTCAACTTACCGTAGAAATCTTCCGCATCATCTTGGTATTGAAAGAAGCATACAAAGTCATCACAATACCGGATTATGTAGGCTTCGCCTCTGCATTCCCGCTTTATCTTTACCGTAAACCACAAGTCCAGTACATAGTGCAGGTATAAAAAAGACATGGGGACGGTGGTACTGTCTCACTTTATTTTAATAAATCTTTCCTTCAAAAAACACTCAGAAGGACAAAGGGACGATGGTTCCGGAAAGACACAGGGACGGTGGTACTGTCTTACTTTATTTTAATAAATCTTTCCTTCAAAAAAGCACTCACACTCTCTCTGTTTCTAAAATAGGCAGATGGGTTGTTGTTTTTTTAACAATTTGCCCGTCTTTGCCGCAAAAGGGACAGCGGACGATGGTTCTGTCCTATAAGACACTTCCTCCGGCCCCCGCCTTCTATTTCTTCAAAACAAGAGGGAGGTTCATTATCCTAGGTATGTCCGATCGCTTAACAGCCGTGAACGTCTTTTCCCGTTAACTTTTTACTACAATACATCTAATATTCCAGTCCCTATAGGCTATCAATCGCAACCGGTTCCTTCGCAGGAGACACGGGAACGGTGGGTACCGTCTTCCTTTATACATCTCTCCGATAAATTCTTTCCTCAAGACACAACCACCGTCCCCAAGCCTTTTCCCAGCTTGCAGTTGGTTAACTGTACACGGTCCATAAAACAATGAGTGAAATCTACATTGGAAAGATCACATTGATCAAAAACAGTATCAGTTAGTTTGAGGGCCGGCCAATGTACAGAGTTAAAAACAACATTCTTAAACAGAACTTGGCTAATGGCAACATTTGCGGCAGTCTGAGTTCCCAATGTACAGTCTTGTATCAGGCTGAGTGCCACGGAGTCTTCCTCACGAAGCTCATTTATAGATGCCAAGGGCAATTCGTTCGGCAGATTGGGCATTAATAATTTAGACTTAGCGGGTTTTTTACTCATAATATTTACCTCACGTAACATTTAACTATAATTCCATGTTTTTCTATGATTTAACAACGTATGGACAAAGTAATAACGCCTATTATATCTTACTATTTCGGGTGAATCCATAAAACTCCTGTAAAATTCATACAAATTATAAACAGCACCAATGCTAGGGACACTTTCGGCGAGCCAAAAGCATTAAAAACACTAATTCCAACGCAGGAGTTTTCACCATTCTTTTATCTGCGGTCTATTCCATAGTTCTAAATTTTTTATCAAGCCACTTACAAAAAAGAGGATTAAAGCCAAACACCTCATCCTCAAACTGTTCTTCTAGAAGTAGTAAATTCGGGGTAATCCCCCGTCTACTCACACGAGAAACTTAGCAACCACCGACTGACCTGTTCTTTTAGCCTGGAAACCCGCAGGCAAGGTTTACACCACAAAATACGTAAGTGCCAAGGAGTAGACAAAAAGAATCGGTACGTTGTCTTCAAGATCTAGACTGCTAAATGTTTTTGCACAGTCTGACTTCCCTAGCAATCCAGCCAATCGTCTATTTCTGGTTTTCTAGCCACGTCCCATTTAAATATTCGCGGTTTTTCTGAACAGTATTTACATAAACTAATAGCATCATCCAATGCATTAATCCGTCCGGTAAAATCATCCATATACAGATTTACTCCGCTATCTATTGGCAAATTGTCTATGCCAAAATACTCTTTATATTTATACATTAAGCCATCTAAGGGGCATTTGTATAACTTACCTTCTCGTAAAAAACGACATCCTCTATTAAAACACTTTTCTTGTGATATTTGTGGATTATTTTTTCCATGCATGGTTAAAAGAGCATTAAAAGTCTCTATATCAATAGAAAATCGGTAACGAAGATCATACGCATCTAGTTTTTTTATAATACTGTGTTTTATTTTACGAGTGGGCTGATAACTAGAAATATCAAAACTAATATTATATTGTTTCATCACGTGAAATAACACGTCCTCTTTTTGCTGCAAAATTAACAATCCATTAGTAACAATTCTAATATCTGTACTTGGAAGTATGGTCCTAGTAATTTTAATATATTGTACCAGATCAGGATTCAATAATGGCTCTCCACCCAATAAACGAAAGTATAATATGTTAAAATTCTCCTCTAATTTACTCAAATCTTTTTTGAATAATTCAATATCGTAAATACTATTGTTAGTATATAAATTGGAAAAATGGGTACATCCCTTACATTTTAAATTACAAGAATCTATAATATTTGTTTCTAGATATGGCATAATCTCTTTTTTCAAGTCTAGCCAGAAAATATCCTTTATACTAATCTCTTTTCCAGACATAAATATGTAAGCAGGCACTATTCCAATCTTGTTAATACCTGCCATTCTCAACTTTTTCACAACATCCTTGAATGGAATTTCTTTTAACATACCAATTAAAACGATATCTAATTCTTCCAAATATTTTTCTGGAAGTAATATAATCTGAGTTCCATTTAGAGTTAACGCATCCCTATTTTGATCAATGAAATATTCTACAGATATTTTCTCATTGTTAAAATATTGTTTGATATATTTCCCAAATTCCCCCGTTCCCCATACCGCTGCTATCATAAATATTCCCCTCTTTATGCTTTAATCTTCCTTCCTTTGATAAAAATACTCAAACATAAATTGATGCAATTTAAGCTTATCACTAGACCATTCCCATACTAGATTGTGTGGATTAATTCTAATATCTGTATCAGGGTCAAAGTCGTTAAGAGCATAATGTAAGCACTTTTCCCTGTAAAGTCTATTTTTTGACTCTCCGTGGTATAAATGAAATATATTGTAATTCATATAATATATACTATTATTAACTATATTAAACGCTTTTTCTGCCCATAAAATTTGATGTGCCTTGCATTTAGGAGGGAGCTTTTCTGTATATCCCGTAACAGGAACTCCTATAAACGCATGAGCCATAACAGAATCTCCTTCTCCCAAAATGGCTGCATCATAAAACCCTATTTTGTCAAACAACTCTCGTCGCCCTGCCCAGCAATACCCTTTATGTCCACAATATTTATCTGTTGAGAATCCTTCATTAGTGACAACATAAGCAAAACTAGGAAGCTTCTCTCCGTTGTTACCACCAACTGCCCGATTTGTAATATCAACAGGAAACTTTTCCTCACATGTTAACTTATATGCGTTTTTAAATGGCTGAATGATATAATAATTATCTAATAATTTTGCTGTTTCAGTTACCCAATTTTTATTTTCAAAAAGTATATCACAATCAATCCATATAATTTTCTTACACTCCCTAGGCAGTTTCTTCAGACCTATATTTAAAAGTCTTTCTTTTTGCCACATAATGCTATTACCTTTGGCTTTCACATAAATCATAATATCGGCATCATTCTTTGTAAGTTCATAATTTGCATCATTAAAAGCTAATTCTACACATAAAAGATTCAATCCATTACGTTTTGATTCTTGACGAAAAGTCAAATAATTTTCTTTTTTAGATTTATATTTAGCCGGATTAAAATACGTTGTGATTCCCCATATATCATTTGTAGCCATATTATTACCTCCTGAATTTTACAAAAGTGTGGGTTCTAATTCATTGACATCTTCAAGACGTCTTTCTTTATTATTAAGATAATTTTCAATAATAGAGTCAAATCTATAGTGACGGCAAGCTTTTAATGGACATACTTTATTTTTCATTTTTAAATCATAGTAATTAGCGTCCAAATGGTTAGAATAGTCACTTGTAATATTGATATTGCAATAAGCATTTTTATTATCATAGGGAGATGCAACGCATGGAAATAAATCTCCGTTAGTTCGCAATAAAGCGTATAATCCCGTCGCAGCAATATAACAAGACCGTGGAATAGGGTTATTGAATACCGGATCGTCCAGATTATCTAAGAGATAATCGTATTTTGATAAAATATGGCTACCCTTTAGAGTTTCACGAACTTGTTGTAAGTTTATAGCACCATTCAGCGTTTTGTTTTCTAAAAAATTTTGTTCTAATTTAATCACTATTGAATCACAATCAAATTGTTCCAAATAATTTATATAATAATTCAATTCTGTGTAATTTTGATTTCTCATCAAAAATTTCATCGTTATTGTTTGATTGTCTTTTCTTCTCTCAAATAAAGTCTTAATGTTATTATCTATAGAGCTAAATACATCTAAGCCACATTCTTGTATTGTACTTTCTTTATCATAACCAACTACATGAATTTGGTAAAAATCAATTTTATTTAGAATATTTTTCATGTTACTTAGATTGTATAGATTCGTAGATGTTCCTATATGCCAAGATCTATTATGTTCAACTCTTTCTACAAAATCTTCCCATCTATTCCATCCTGACGGATCGCCACCACCTGAAAAAAATATTGTTTTTAGATCACTTTTATTATAATAATTTACTAAATCAATTAGTCTATCAAAATTAATTACCATTCCACTATGACGACTTCCATAGGAACACCCATTGCATTTTAGTTGGCAGAAGTTAACAGGATGGACTTCCAATTCCCATATAGAATTTTTCACGTTATGCAATTTTCTCTTTTGATAAGCATTGATTATTTTTTCTAATTTAAAATCGGGAAAAGCGTGCTTTTTAGTCAAAATAATTGCCTGATGTGGAAGAAACCTTCCATTTCGTATAATATAAATTCCCATGAAAAATACCCCCTTTATTTTGTTGGGTATTTTTTACTCAACAGGTACAATATACAATATATTCTTTTAATCCACAATACATATTCATTAAATTAAAAAGATATTATTTTATATGAATAATTGCATGTTATTTACAGCTACATTGATTAGTTGTATTCTTATACTGTATAGTCATCTTTTATAAGGAGTGTTTTTTATGAATGGATTACCTATATCGGTAAAAGGTGTTTTAAAAAAGAATGATAAATACCTATTACGTATAAACGAACGAAATGAATATGAGTTATTAGGAGGACATTTAGAAGCAAATGATTTTACTATAAAAGATAGATTAAAAACTGAATTTCGTGAGGAATCTGGAATTGAGATTGACGTGTGCGAACTTTATGAACCTTGGCTTTATGAAATTGGAGAGTCCTCTGTGCTTATCATTCCCTTTTTTTGTAGCCCACGATCTACTCCTAACACTCTTATCGATCAAGATGGTGGACGTCTTGAGTGGGTTGATGAAAACCGCATTGTCTCTCTCCCTATGCCTCAAGGATATAAAGACACTATTCTTAAGGTACAACCACATAAAAGTTATTCAAAACCAGCAAAGAAATATTTCAAAATTATTCCTAATTACCAAGAAACAAAATTTCATATTATTGTTACAATTCATGAGAAGCATGAAGTTCTACTTAGCCAAGCGCTCCCTACAAATGCTTCCCCTATGGATTTTGCTCTTTATTCTTTACAAATGACTGGTCGGCGCTACAAAACCATTAGAATACATGATTTATCACTGTGTAAGCAAACCTTATCTTTGAATTACGAAACTCTGTCTTGACTTTATTTTTCTCATTAGTTTAGCCGGGCAGTTTTTGCAGGTAAGCGAGCGGACAAAAAAGCGACAGCTAGACTGTTTTAACCAGGAATGTCGCTCTTTTTTATAGTAGTCCGCTAACTTCACAGAAACAAGTTATATTCATTTTCTTAATGGCTCCGCTGCGTTGCCAGGAAGCTTGCTTCAATACAGGCTATTTTTCTTTTAAAAATAATTACAACAACTATGGCAATCAGCAGAGGCACAACCATGACGCGCCACATAATTCTATAGCCGAAGGTCTGGGCAACTAAGCCAGCAAAAGTGGGGCCCAGTAGGTTTCCGATATCCATGCCGACAAAATTGGTGCTGCTCCCTGCGCCCCGGCGTTCATTGGGGACACACTTCATAGCCAACGCCTGAATGGCCGGCTGGCATGCACCAAAACCAAAAGAAGCTAAAAACGCGGCCAGCAGAAAGCTGGAAAGCGTATGGGAAACACTGATGATAAAAAAAGAAATTACATCGCAAAAAAGTGCGGGAGTAAATACCCTGACAAAGCCGAACCGGTCGGTGAGCTTGCCGACGATGGGTCTTGTAAAGATCATCGTTATGGCCGAAACGGTGAAATACAGGCTAATGTCTGATCCAACTCCCTGTTCATTGGCAAAGACGACCAGAAAAGAATTTACCACACAAAACGCCATGATGATAAAAACCAGCACGGTGGCCGGTAAAAATGCTTCTTTGGCAAGAATGTTGTTTAACGTTATTTTCAATTTTTTAGTTCGCTTATAGCGAATTTTGATCTTAAAAGCCAAAAACGCGGCCAGCAGCATGACACCGGCATTAAAGGCAAACGTCAGATGGTATCCGATCTGGCTGACAAGCCACAGTCCGACCGTTGGCCCGCTGGCCTGGGCCACCACCTGCGCCAGCGAATAGTAGCCGATTCCGGCTCCATACTTACTCTTGGGTAATGTCTCAGCCACCATAGCCAGGCAGCAAACATTGCCAAAGGCCTGGCCGCAGCCTTGCAGAATGCGAAAGGCTATCAGTGACGGTACGCTTTGCGACAGGCTATATCCCAGGAAGGCTGCCGTCATCGTAACCATGGCGCCCGCCACCAGATATTTCCGGTTATAGGTATCCATCGCCGGGGCCGACACCACTTTAAAAAGCAAGGCCGAAACGGCGAACGTACTCATCAGAACGCCAATGGCCGAAGCGGAAGCGCCCAGTGAATCGGCATAGATGGCCAATAGAGCATTACTCATATACTGAGCCAGATTCATCACCATATTGGCAAAAAAGATGCTAATAAACATGAAATTCCATATCTTGGTTTGTTCCTGCGGCTCACTCTGAGCATCGGTTTGCTTCACCATATTGACTGCCTCCGGTTCACTACCCCTGATTATAAATCAAGAGACTTAGTTGTTATACCAACTATTATATCAGCTCAGCAGCTAGTTTGAAAACATCTATAACGGATAGTTGCCTGACCGCTATGGTTGGGCCAGGGCTTACTTTATCATCCTATTCTTGGGTTTAGCCCTACTGTTTACCATCTCTTTACTTTATCGGCACCAAAACAACAAAACCATGTAGCAGCAGATGGTATAGCAGGAACAGGAGATATCGCCAACCGTTTAGCGACATCTCCTGTTCCTGTTTTTGGGAAGCGATTATTCAATTTGCCAAGGCTTCTTGTCCTTGTCCAAATGCTTTCTTGCCAGCTGATAAACTTGTTGCACTGATTTTTGTGATATATCCCAGGTTTGAAGTTCTGCTTCGACTAATTCTCCATGTTTCTTACTAATGTCCTTTAAGGCATTGCCTACTGATTTCCTTACATATTCACTAGGGTCATTTCTCAAGTTTGCAAGCAGTTTTATCGCTTCATCGGGGTTTTGTTTGAAATACTCCCGGCCGGTCCAGATCCGTAATCCCTCGGTAACAGCTCTTCTGACATTGGGATTGCTATGGTTTAGCCATTCTTTAATGATCGGCAGTGAATTCTCATAGCCACGCTCATGACAAAACCGTTCAAAGGCTTTGGCCAGGATCTCCTGGACTTGCCAGCTTTTATCTAAACTAACCTCTTCTTTTAAAAAGACTAATGCCTCGTGCAATCTGCCTGAAATGGCAACACAGATAAATGCACTTGATAATGCTCTGACTGGTAATATTCCTTTGCCAGCAAGAAACAAGCCTGTACTGAAAACCATCTGAGACGGTTCGTTCAATTCGCCAAGCTCTCTTCTTCTACACCCTCCAACTCGGCAGACCATCTCCAAGAGTGATCTAGATAGTAATTCCTAAATAACAGCGGCTACTAACCCTTATAGGCAAAGACGGCGTGCAGTCTTTGCTTATCTCAGACCAGTCGCCGTCTTTCTTACTTCTTAGCAATACATATTTATTTAAAATACGAGACTTATAAAAAAACTCTGTTCCGCTACTATTCATAGAGCAAATCAGCTACTTGCGCCTATCTGCCGGGCCAGTTCCTGATCCAGGATAACCGTGACATCCCAGTGCAGCTTTAACGGAGTGCACGGCACTTGCGTAGTGACCGCAGCCCCGGTTAGCAGCTTCTTGAGCACAGCAGCCTTTTGACTGCCAGTGGCCAACAGCACGATCTTCCCAGTCTGCAGGATATCGCCTGCCCCCATCGTGATAGCCGCCTTCGTTATCTTTTCATTTTGGTTTACCCGAGGAGACTTTCTCCATAATAGCGTTGCTTCACCTTTACTTCAATGTATTAGTTCAATGATTTAATATTGTAAAATATAGTATTTCCCATTCTCTTCATTTTGCCTAAAATAAGTTTTATCCCACATTTCAACAACTAATGTTGAATCTTTCTCCGTTTTATTGCAACGATATGTAATAATAACATTATTTTTTTCCCAAATATAATAATTCAAATTAGGATCAAACTTGTTCTCACCATATATAAACTTTGATAAAGTCGTGTATTCGCCGTACATCTGTTTAAGTTTTAAGAAAACACTTGTATCCTTTTCCTGCACGTTTTGATTTTTTAACTTAATTGAAAATGTTACTGCAAATAATTTTTGATCCCATTCATCGCCTACACCAGAAAGATATACTGTCCAAAAATTATCGTAGTCTACTTGCGTATATTTATATTTTTCTATCTTTCCCTGTGCAATTTTACTTTTCTTAAATGGCAATTCCTTTAATATTTCATCAATTTTACTAGCAGAATTCTCACCAAACTTTAACTCTACTGTAGGCTGCGAAAGCTCCTCTTTACCAATCCCAGTAAATAATATTTTATATATTTCATTAGGCGAATATTGCGTATCGCGAGAATCTGCCGCAAATACAACTGAGGTTAGAGCAATTAATAGCAAGGTTAATATAAGAACTTTTTTCATCCTGACCTCCATTTTATATAAGATTAATTATTTATTAATTAATTTTGCAAGAGACAGTAATACCATTTCTGTGCAGCTAAAAAGAGATGAATAAATATCCCGTAAAACAGAATAATTCAATCCTTTATTCACTATCCTGCCAACTAGTTACCACACCAGTTTCCAGATATAGATAGTTGCTGCCGTATACCCATTGTTCACGAACCATATCACTGTTTACCATCCGGTTTATTCTTTCCGGCTTTCCATAAATCCGTACATCTATTCTTTGAAATTCATTTGCAATATAATTCTAATTTAGATTCTAAACAAGGAAACTCCTGCTAAAATCTGTATTAATTTTACAAATATAATTATTTTATGACAGCAAGTCTCCGTCGCCTTATTGCTATCATTCTAACCTATTTTGTCAGTCTGACAATTTATGTAGAAAACAGTTGCGCATTTACGTTGTTACTATCCGTTCTAATTCTCGCGAGTTATTCTAACAATATATGGTAACTTCATGTATAATTATATTGTGGATTTTAATGATAAGGGAGTTGTTACTTTGGGGTTTTTAGATTCTGTTCTTGGCAATGCGTCCGAAGTTGATATTAGTGCTATCCAAAATGATTACGCTAGAATTCTCGCCAATAACGAGAGAATTGAAAAAGCGTATCGACTCATTCGTGATATGTTCCTATTTACGGATAAGCGCCTGATTTTAGTGAATATACAAGGAATTACCGGCAAAAAGGTTGAGTATCATTCCATCCCCTACCGCGCCATAACCCATTTTAGTATTGAAACCGCCGGACATTTTGATCTGGATGCAGAACTCAAAATTTGGATTTCCGGTACAGATACTCCCATTGAAAAGAAATTCAATAAGAACCTTAACATTTATGAACTGCAAGGTGTACTTGCCTCCTATACATTGCGCTAACCTGCACTGTATTAGGTAAGTGTCATGAAACAGGAATGGAGGTGTCGCGGAACGCGACACCTCCATTTAGGTTCATGGGGCAGCTTATTGTTTTATCCTGGCTTTTTCTTACCCTTTTAGCTCAACTTATCATTTTAATTTAACTCTTTTACCATTAAGAAACAAACAGATAGGGTGATTTTTCTTTGAAGAGCAGAAGAACGTCCCCAATGCCCTTAGTCAGGGTAACTTATCCTCTTCGTCTTTTGGTGGATCAAGCGGTTTCATGGCAGGCTGCGGCATAACCGGAGAGGTTGCCTTTTCCTGTTCAAACATATGTAGACATTGTGCCATCGCCAGGCCAAATATCGTTGACGATATTACATTGGTTATACCTGTTTTCAAAGGTATAGGAGAGGTTCCTTCTACTTTATACAATGTCGTAATTCCGTCGACTGTGAACCATATCAGCAGGGAGAAAAACCAACTTTTTAAAAAAAGATTTTTGCTTTTTATTAAAGGAAGCAGGTATACGAATACAACCCCAATTACAGCTGTAAAGAATATTTGGCTTATAAAGGTGAAAATCGTCTCTGCGAAGGTATAGGGCGGTACGTGAGCCAGTACGACGATGCCTGTCCAGTCTACAAATCGGAGCGTAGTCAATCCCATGCTCCCCATCAGAAGATCAATGACATTGGCAAGAATTCCACTCACAATTCCCGCCAGAAATCCCCTTTTGAATCTATCATCCATAGCCTGTCCCTCCTTATTTCGACCTTTATAGTATAATATGGCACAAGACATATTATTCTTAATGATTGAGTTAAGGGGAAAAAAGAAGGACAAGGGAGATTGATCGTTAGGGAACAGACTCATTGTCCTAATCTGACTCCCAGGACTTTTTTATGCTTTTAACCTACGGTAGACTGTAGTATTTTCTTCCAGCATCTCAATAAATTTAACCAGACTACTTACAACCAGTGCTTCTTTATGCCTGATAAGATACGTGTTAACCAGACTATATTGTTCGGGAACTGAAAAAGATGTTAGGTACCCTTTTTGCTCGTATCTTTCAATTGCCGATTGGACTTCTCACCTTATTAATCGCTGTTTCCGAGGGGCAGGCATGGGGCTGGGATTCAGTCCGGGTTTTGGGGCTATTGGTAACAACATTGCTAATGGGCGTTCTGTTTATAAACATAGAGCTGCAGAGCAATCATCCACTATTCGATCTTACATTGCTTCATAATGGGGACTATGCCGCCGGACTGGGTATTACATTAAAATTATTGCATAGGTTACTTTGCTATTACATTCTTGTTGACTATTTACTTACAGGGAACTTTGCAATTAAGCCCGTTACAATCGGGATTGCTAATCATTCTCCTGTCAGTCCCCCAGCTAATTATGGGACCACTGGGAGGTATCCTCGCCGATCGCTTCGGAGCAGTTCGCATGATGTTAGCCGGCCTTATTCTGCTTACTTTGAGCCTATATACGCTAGGAAATCTCGGCATCTACCTATCCGTCGTCTCCATCATTACGCCGCTGATTTTTATTTCCGTTGCCAACGGTATTGCCTTGCCATCCTTAGCCAAAACCGTTCTTTCGTCTGTTCCCCCAGAACATGCAGGAGCTGCTTTCGGAATGTTTTATACGATTTATAATGTAGGAAGGTCATTAAGCCAACCCTCAGCCATGGCCGTAATGCAGTTTACTATATCATCAGATATAATATAATATCACACCTATTATCACAAACGTCAGGTATGCATGATCAGGCGCCCCGCCTTCTGCTTGTTAATTCCATAATAACACCTTCCGCTTTATCATTTTATTCTTTTGTTTAGCCTTACTGCTTACCATCACCATAATTCGTCGAAACAAAAACAAAAAGCCATGCACTAGAAGCAAAATGGAATGAACGATCTTTTTATACTGTATGGTTGAGTGTCATGAATATGAGATGGAGGTGTCGCGAAACGCGACACCTCCATCTCATATTCCAGGGGCAGCTTATTAGCCACGCCTTTCAACTCAAGCTATTTTAACATCTTATTGATTTGTTTCGAAGCCGCAGTACTTTGATTAAACAAAGCCTGTTCCTCTGCATTCAATTCCAAATCAACAATTCTTTCCATACCTGCCCTTCCCAAGATCACCGGGACAGCAGCACATACATCTGTATTTTTATATTCACCATCAAGATAGGTAATACATGACAAAAGCTTTTTAGTGTCTTTTGCAATCGCTTCCGCCATCGTAGCAATTGCCGCCCCTGGAGCATACCATGCAGAAGTTCCCAAAAGCTGGGTCAAAATCCCACCACCGTCTTTTGTTTTCGCGCAAACTTCTGAAATAACGCTTTTATCCAATAATTTGTTAACGGGAATGCCTTTATAAAAAGCAAAACGTGTCAATGGAAGCATAAAATCTCCATGAACACCAATAACCATGCCATCGACATCATTATCATGACAACCAATTGCCCGACTTAAATAATAAACGAATCGACTGCTATCGAGTACGCCGCTCATGCCAATGACCTTATTCCGGGGCAATCCCATGTGTTTTATTGTCAAATAGGTTAATGTATCGGCCGGATTCGATACAATAATATATATTGCTTCCGGAGAATATTCTGTACAAGAATTTACAACACCTTTCATAATTCCGGCATTGATTCCGATTAGTTCCTCTCGTTTCATTCCTGGTTTTCTGGCAATGCCAGAGGTAATAATAATGATATCTGAATTGCTTGTTTTCTTATAGTCATTGGTACAACCAACGATTCTTGTGTTCGATCCCATTATAGCTAATTCTTGCATCATATCTGTAGATTTTCCTTCAGCAACGCCCTCTTTAACATCCAATAAAACAACATCGCTGGCTATATTTTTTAGCGCAATCACATTTGCTGCAGTAGCTCCAACATTGCCTGCACCAATAATAGAAATTTTCATAATAATCGGCTCCTTCAAGCTAAGTGTGTTCAATCTTTTAATATATTAAATGATTTACCCATAGTCTAACACCAGTATAGCAATAAGTAAAATACTATTATTTTATAAAAATAATAGTTATATACCTATATAATAATGAATAAAAATTCCATACTTATTCTATTCCTCATAACTTCCTTTTCACAAATAAATGGAGGTGTCGCAAACCGCTTTGCGACACCTCCATTTCGGCTTTTGTAGTCTGTAACAAACAACTCAGTTACCTCTAATGGAAACTCCTGCATTAATGCAAGAGTTTTAATTTTTTATCACAAGTTTTCCTTATTTGTGCCAGAATATCTTTTTTGCATCAATACGATTTCTTTTATAAATTTCATATTCCTTGACACAAACAAGATAAATATGTTGGTAAAAACCATTCTTCACACACATCTTCATAAGTATTCCATAAGCCTTGCAGCCTATCCCAAAAAGCTATTCAGCATTTATAACCCAAACCTTAATGTTGTTTCCATCTGACCTACAGGCTATTATCTTCCCGTCATTTATTATACGTACTTTTTGAATACCTCTATATTTTGAAGTGCTGGTAGATTTTAATGGTATTTCTTTTAATAAATTTCCAGAGATATCCCATATTTTAAGGCTTTGTCCAAATGTCGCTATAGTTTTCCCATCAGGGGAAAAGCTTACTGAACCTATCCCATCACTATCCCCAACAACACTCCACACTAAGCGACCCGTGTCGACTTCCCACAACTTTAAGTTATTTCCTGCCTTGTCTGGATAGTTGCCACTTCCAGCAACTATCCATTTGTTATCCGGTGAAAAAGCCAACTCATTCACATAGTTCCATTTATTGTTTTGCGAAAGCGTCCGTAGTTCATGACGATCGCCATCTTTATTTGTCCATAACTGGACTTTTCCAAAATCGTTTCCAGCGGCGACTAATTTATTATCGTTAGAAAATGCAATTTGAAATGGCATTTTAGTAATACCTGACGTACGACCGTTATAATCTCCCTTATTTGTGTCCCAAAATGTTATATTGTCAAAAACACCAGCATCGGCAAGATATTTTCCATCATAAGAAAACTTCTCCGCAAAACAGCCAGATGAGCTGTCTATTGAAAATGTTATCTTCCCTGTATCGGTTGACCAAATCTTAATATGCCCATCGTAATCTCCAGTGACTATTAATTTGCTATCTTGTGAAAAAGCAGTGCTTAAAATTTCTTTTTTATGTCCTTGAATCGTGTGTGTACGTTGTTTGTTATCAATTTCCGTATAGGAAGTTAGATCTCTAAAGATTGATCCATTTGATAAATCCCAAACCTTCGCAATACGATCTTCTCCGCCACTTACTAAATATCTTCCATCTGAAGATATGTCAATTGAACGAATCAAAGCGGTATGTCCCGATAAATTATACTCTTGAATTGCCGCGTCTGCGTTTTGAGGTAAGCTAAGAAACATAACCATACAAATAATTGCCAAAAATGGTGTTAACGTAAATGACTCAAATTTTTCCCACAATACCTGATACAATCGTATCACTCCCCCTATAATATCGTACATTCCAACAACTCTCGTGAACAGTTCTTTAGAGCTTTATAACCAAATAAGATCTGTCATAATTGGCCCTAATTGATATCTGAAAACGGCTTCACTGAGTAACATCCACGTGCATCTAATCTTTGAAATTCGTTTGGAATATAATACTATTTTAGATTCTAATAAGGAAACTCCTGCAAATGATGTATGAATTTGACACAATGATTAGATGCAGCTACCGAGGTCGCATTGGGAATATTTTTTCAATATCAATCACAAAAGAATATTTATCATCTTCCAGTACACTTTGGGCCCCATACTTCTCCCATATTTTCCTAGATACTATATTATTTTCTCTAATTGTAGAACTTACATACTTCAATCCCTTTCTTCTGGCCAACTCGAGTATAAGCCGAAAAGCTTTACTGGCATATCCTTTATTCCAATATCTACTCCCTAGCCAATAACCAATTCGGGCAGTATGGTTGACCATATCCTGATGACTTAACGCTATCATCCCTATCGCGTTTTTCTCAAGAACGATCGCAAATAAATTTGTACATCTCTCAACAGTCCATTTTTTATTGGTTTCCATAAAATTCTGTTTGGATATCTTAACAGAGTTATTCGAACCTAGAGCCTCAATCAAACAATCATCATGATTGAGAACCCAAACAAGTTGGTCAATATGTTTATCAACGGATTCAAGAACTATGTTATCACTTTTATTGAGTACGCTATCGTTGATATTTTCCATAAATCCATCTCCATCACAATTCATCTTCAATTTTTCCATAAAAATGTGAACGCGAAAAACCTTTTATTGCATAACAGCTACCTTATTAAGGTACTTCAGTATATTGACAAACTCCTTCAAACCCAATCAACCGCCCCCCTGATTTAAAGAATTGAGGGACAACGGTAAGGATTCCGGAATAAAAAACACAAACCAATTGCTATTATGCCTCGTATTGGCTATAATAGTTAAGTAGTGTTAACTTTTTTTGTAGGGGAGGAAAAATTTTAAGTGGCATTGTCTGATCTATATATACAGCTTAGAAAGATATTAATTGAAATATCGCAAACTTATCGCGAAGCCAATTCGGAGCCTGAATTGCCGAATTTAACAATTAAGCAATATTATTATCTTGACAATATCTATCGGATAAATAATCCTACATATAGCGAGATAGCAGAAAAGCTTAAAGTGACCAAACCTGCTGTTACTTCCATTGTAAACAAACTAATAAAAATTGGCTATCTTGAAAGAGTACAATCAGCAACAGATCGTCGTGTTTATTATATTATGGTCAATAATAGAGGTAAAAAGTTGATTGAAATAAATGACGGCGCCACCGATGCTTATGCCAAATATGTTGAAGAGTGCCTTACAGAGGATGAATTAAAAACGCATATCGATATATTGAGGAAAGTTATTGTGAATTACGAGTTCAAAAACAACAAGTGAGACATATTTATATTTTTTTATAAAAATAGTTAATTCAATTAAACTAACAATATAACTAGGAGGTCTTTGTCATGAACAAAAAACCCGTATGTTTTCCGGTTGTTGCACAAGATGCGGTAAATTATCTAATTGGTAAATATCTTGCAGACAGTCAAATCCGTTGTGTCTTACGGCTTAATGGAAGAATTGATGAAACAATGCTGCAACAAGCTGTATGGTTATCCCTCGATGTTGAACCAATTCTTAGGTGCCGCTTCATAGAAGATGGCAATTATCCTGTTTGGGAACTGCGAAAAGATCTTGATATTGCTGACTTGTTTTCTGTGGTTGAAACTAACAATATTGATGAAGAGTTGCAAAAATTCATTGACGCTCGTTATGACACTGATTGTCAAATAAAAGTACGCCTAATCAGGACAGAATCGGACACTGTTTGTATAAAAATTAATCATGCTTGCTCAGACGCAGCCGGACTTAAGCAATATTTAAACCTGCTGGCATCGATTTATAATCAGCTATGTAAAGGACTACAATATGTTGTAGAACCAAGAACATCTAGTCGTGGACAAGATCAGATTTTTAATATTCAGCATATTGCTAACGCCGTAAACGAAATAATGAAAACCGGGACTGATCCGGCTCAACCCACAGTGGCGTTTCCCTGTAAGTTACGCGAAGAGAACGAACGAACATTTGTAGCGAATAAAATTTATTCGGTTAATAATATAGCTGACTATGCTAGGAACAACGATGCTACGGTGAATGACGTTCTGTTGACTGCATTCATTAGAGTTGTATCTAAAATAGCGAAAATACAGAACAAGACCATAGCTTTTAATTTTACGGTGGATTTGCGGAGATATTTACCTGATCGTACATCAAAAACGATTTGTAATCTTTCTGTAATACAGGATATTACGGTTAACCATGATCCTACGGAATCATTCGATGAAACATTATCACGTCTCGTGATGGAAACAAAAAAAATAATGCGTAATTATCCCGGAATTAAAAGTGCATATTCATTAGAACTGGCACATGAAAAAATGAGCATTTTTAAAAATGTTGGTATGCGTTTTCAACAGCGTCAAAAATACTTTTCTTCCACCGGATTATGCATCCCGACCCTCTCGAATGTCGGAATTATTGCCGACGAAACAACTAAGTTTGGATTATTAAAAATTGACGAATGTTATATGGTTGGGCCCGCCGTATTTTCACCTGGATTCGCAATTATTGCTAGTACTTATGATAATACATTAACCCTTACCGTGAACTCGTTTCAGTCCACAATGCCAAAAGCGATGATAGAGCAATTCATGAACTCAATGTGCAATGAACTTAGTAGTTTGTTCAAGTAGTTGGTAAATTGCCAATACCCTCGTCCCCATGACACACATACGATTTCTTAACTCCTATCTGAAATCCCGAGAGGTTTTTCATGATGCTATCTCCGTTCTGACAATGCAAGACGCAATCCAAAACCAATAAAAATTAACCCTGTTACCCAATTGAAATATCCCTGTATTTTTTCATTTTTCTCAATCCAGGAGCGTACTTTTGTTGATGCCAAAGCGTAGATATTCAATATAAGAAATCCCATAATAACAAACACTGCTCCAAACAAAAGTATCTGATAATGGGCATTTACGCTTTTGTTATCAATAAATTGCGGCAAAAAGCTGAGAAAAAACAGCGTAGTCTTCGGGTTTAGTGCAGAGGTTAAAAAACCAGTGAAAATTAAGCTCTTGCCTTTAGATTGCACCTTAGGGGTCTTTACGAACACCTTCTGTCTATTTAGAAAGCACCTTATTCCAATATAGAACAAATAACCGGCACCAAGCATCTTTATGATAAAAAATGCAAAAGAGGATGCTTGTAACAAGGCTGCTAAACCGAAAGAAGCTGCTAATACCTGAAACATATCTCCTATCGATGCTCCCATCAGGGCCTTGAATGCTGCCCTACGTCCCTCCGTCATTCCTTTCGTAATAACGTATATCGTAGTTGGCCCAGGTGTTAAAATCAGAATTAAAGATACGAAAACAAAAAAATATATATTTGATATCTCCATATTCAAACACTTACCTCCGCGGAATATTTGTCTTATTATACTATATAGCAAAGATACTTGCTCATTACTTAGATAAAATTATATATCAACCAAAAATCGCCCGCAGAGATGCAGGGCAGACTCCTGAATAGAAAACAGTTGGACATTTACGTTGTTCAATATCCCTAAATTTTCACGAGTTGTTCTAACTATATCTGTTAACTCCATGTATAATGATATTGTGGATTTTAATGATAAGGGAGTTGTTACTTTGGGATTTTTAGATTCAGTTCTGGGCAATGCATCAGAAGTAAATATTAGTACTGTCCAAAATGAATACGCTAGTATTCTCGCAAATAACGAGAGAATTGAAAAGGCCTATCGACTCATTCGTGATATGTTCATATTCACGGACAAACGCCTGATTTTAGTGAATATCCAAGGGATTACCGGCAAAAAGGTTGAGTATCATTCCATACCTTATCGTGCCATAACCCATTTTAGTATTGAAACCGCCGGTCATTTTGACCTTGATGCTGAGCTCAAAATCTGGATTTCCGGGACTGACACTCCCATTGAAAAGAAATTCAATAAGAATCTCAACATTTATGAACTGCAGAGTGTGCTTGCCACATATATATTACGCTAAATAGCACTGTATTGGGCGTGTGCTATAGCATAAAAATGGAGGTGTCGCCAAACATTTGGCGACACCTCCATTTCACGTTCATCTACTTTTCCAGATGCTTTCTTGCCAGCTTATATACTTGTTGTGCTGATTTTTGCGATAGATCCCAGGTTTGCAGTTCTGCTTCTACTAATTCTCCATGCTTCTTACTGATGTCCTTTAAAGCATTGCCAACTGATTTCCTTACATATTCACTGGGGTCATTCCTTACGTTCGCAAGCAGTTTTATCGCTTCGCCTGGGTTTTGTTTGAAATAATCCCGGCCCGTCCATATCCGTAATCCCTCGATAACAGCTCTTCTGACATTAGGATTACTATGGTTCAGCCATTCTTCCATGACCGGCAGTGAATTTTCATAGCCACGATCATGACAAAACCGGTCAAATGCTTTGGCCAGTATTTCCTGAACTTGCCAGCTTGTATCCAAACTAACCGCTTCTTTTAAAAAGACTAATGCTTCGTGCAATCCGCTTGAAATGGCACCACAGATAAATGCAGCCAAGGACCTGACTTGATAATGTTCCGATTGATAATACTCTTTTGCCATCAAGAAACAATCATGTACCGAATGATTGCTGATAATTAGGTTAGCAGCATGTTCTGTTTCTTTAAATCCATTCTCTATTTTTGTTATCTTTTCAATCATATCTTCATACATAAATATCACCTATGTACAGCATACTCCTCAGAATTACATTTTCGCAATTACTTTGAAGCAGATACGGTGATTTTTCTTCGTGGAGCAGAGGGGCGCTCTTTTTATTTCCATATTTTAAGTAGTCCAATGTTTGGGATGTACTTCAACCGAAGCGGGGATTGTTATTGCTTTTTAGTCGTTTTCATCTGCTTCGGCATCTGCCTTTGTAAGATGTACGGTACCTTTCGGATGTTGGGGTGGTGCATAAATTGAATACAGTTTCAATGGGCTTTCCCCCGTATTAATTAGGTTATGCCAGGTCCCTGCTGGAATAAAAAAGGCATAGCCATCACCAATATTTTTTTGGAAGCACAAATCATTTTTACGAACGCCCATTTTAACAAGTCCCGACCCTTTTTCAATACGAATGAACTGTTCAAGATGAGGGTGTATTTCCAGCCCGATATCTTCGCCAACAGGAATACACATTAGGGTTAACTGCATAAAGTTGCCCGTCCATATAGTGGTGCGGAATGTCTTATTTTGTTTTGTTGCCTGCTCTAGATCTAGGATAAAAGGTTTTGGACCATAGTCAATTATGTTTGGCTCTCTGTTCATGGAATCTTTAGGACGAATCATATTATCCTCCTAACTCTGAATCGTTTGTTACTAGTATATGACGCTATACAGAACTAGGTGAAAAAACCTCCACCTGGGTGATCGACCAGAATGGAGGGATTTGATCTTACATGTCATCATCAGAATCTTCATGGTGCAACTTCTTTTGCATAGCCGACCTCAATAGGTAAAACTGTAAATCTCTTCGATATGCCCATGCTGCGAATGCATACCAAACTAAAAAAACAAAGAAGAGTAAAAATCTACCTCTGTACTCAATCAAACCGTAGTTCCGAAATACCATTCCTATTATCTGGCTTAATGCAGCAAACGCCGGTACATATGCTAACAAAAAAGATTTACGTTTTGGCATCAAGTAAAAAAAAATGCTAAACGTAAGTCCCCATGAAACTGGAGTCCAAGCAGAAATAATTCCAAGAACATTAAATGCGCCCATATTTTGGTACTTTAAAAGCCCCATATAAGTAAGTATTGACACCAGAATAACATCCACAATACTTCCGAAGGTAAGTCCATAAAGGAGATAACGTTTATATTGTTCTTTAGGTACTAATAAAATATATGCAACCCCGACCATAACCGCAAAGATCATAAAGATATAGCTTATATCCATTTTTCTCACCTCTTTCAGCCTTACTAGTTTTACTAATATTAAATCAATTATGCACAGGACAGAATATTACTATAAAAAATAAGCCCGGCAGCCAAAGGTACCGGACGATAGTTAGTTAATCAGAGTATCGCAAACCCAATTTGCTTTGTCATTTTCGAAGTCACCTTCAGCCACCAGGCCATATGTTTACCATCCTCGGTGATGCGTCTTAGGTGATGAGCAGAGGGACGAATCTGCACTATTTTTCATGCGCTACAATATCCCTGTCTCTTCTTTAAAACTAGTTGATTGTCGCATGGCCAATGTTTTTAGGTAGAAATAGTACTTCAATAACGGGAAAGATCATCAACAGACCGAGAAAAACAAAACATAATTCATAGGAGATAGTCATGGGAAAGAAATGCTGCAATAAGTTTGCAATCACGGTAATGAGTGATATTCCCATTCCCTGTGACAATATGGAAGTAACAGAATTCAACGTATTGGCGCTGTTTCGGTGCTGAGGATCTATTTCAGAAAAGCTCAGCCCATTGTAGGCAGTTAAAGCCAAGGAACGCCCTACTCCGGAAACTAAGGCAAGAAACATAATCCAAATAGGCACTGTGTCGGTTTGAATGAATGCTAAACAAATGGATGAGACAAATACCATTCCAAATGCTGACAATAGTGCACCGCGGTAGCCTAAATTTCGAATAATGAAATTGGTAAAAGGCTTAATCCCCACGTTTCCCACAAAAATAAATAACACATAACTGCCTGCTTTTACCGCAGACCACTGAAAGACTGTCTGTAAAAAAATCGTTAGCAGATACGGCATGGCACCAACAGACAGCCATAAGACAGAACCACCAGTCTGACAAACTCTAAACGAAGTGATTTTTAATGACTCCAGGGAAAACAACGGATGAGCTGCTTTTTTTAAGTGGTTGAAAACAATAAAGCACAGTATTACCCCTAAGATAATTAATCCGGAGGCGCTAAACCAATATTCTTTTCCATGCGTGGCCAGCTCTGCTCCCGTTAGAATAGCACCGGATAAACAGGCAATTTCGATAAACCCTAAAAAATCAAAAACAGCTCTATTACTGACCTGATCCGTCTCGATTAACTTCATGCCGATGAAGGCGCTGATGAAACCTATGGGGATATTAATCAAAAAGATCCAATGCCAGCTCCAGTACGTAACAATAAATCCGCCAAACACGGGGGCTATGGCCGGTGCGATCAAGGCAGGCCATGTAAGGTAACCGACCATGGTTAACAGCTGCGAAGGTGGTGTTTTTTCTAGTACAATCAATCTTGCCGTCGGTACCATCAAGGCTCCCGAAATTCCCTGGACAATTCTCATGAGCAAAAGGAAAGCAAAGTTAGGGGCTAAGGCACTGCAAAGTGAACTAAGGGTAAAGAGACCAACCGCCATAATCCAAATTCGTTTCTTGCCAAAACGCCTGGCCATCCAGCCGCTTAAGGGGATAAAAATAGCAACGGTAATCAAATACACGCTGACCATTAACGCAATGGTGGCCGGGCCTGTATGAAACTCCTGGGCCATAGTAGGTAGTGCGGTCGTTACGATGGTTCCGTCTAAAATCTCCATAAAGAGACTGGCAGCCATTAATAAGGCTATTTTTATTTCTTTTGTCATGTGACTCACCATCTTTTTTCCATTCATGTTTACATTCTTTCATCCATTCGATTGTGACATTAACTTTCTGTCGTCGTAACGCAAGCTGCTGACTCACAAACAACATAATTCAAAATACAAAATTTATCATATTACAAGAGGAATGATTGTTCAATACAATGAATTATATGATTATCATTAAAAATCGCAATGATTCGTGAGGGAATACATAGTGGAACTTAAACAATTGAAGTATTTTATTGCAGTTTGTGAGGAACTGCATTTTACCAGAGCCGCTGAAAAACTAGGAATCGCTCAGTCCACCTTAAGTTTACAAATTGCATCATTAGAAGAAGAAATCGGGTTACCCTTATTTGACCGCATTGGTAAAAGAATTACCTTAACGGAAGCCGGCTCTATTCTTTTAAGAAATAGCCAAAACGTTCTTTGGACTTTGCAAAATACACAGGACAAAATTAGTGAACTGCACCAATTCCAGGGAGGAAGCTTGGCCGTAGGAGTGTTACATGCCGAATTAGATTATCGGCTAAATTCCTTATTTATCGATTTTCATAATCGGTTTCCGCAAATCCATTTAAAGATACTTTCATCAGTTAATGTAGACAAGCAGGTTCTTAATAATGAAGCGGATGTGGGCATCTCCATTCTGCCAAGATCAGAAAAACAACTAGTACATATTCCGCTATACTCGGAGGAATATGTACTAGTTGTTTCGAAAAAACACAAATTGGCCAATATCAGATCCCTTTCGATTATGGATTTAGATAAGATCCATATGGTTATGTATCCAAGAGGCTTTGTAAGCAGGGAACTGGTTGAGGAATGCTGCCGGCACAATGGAGTTCAATTAAATACGATCATAGAAACGACATCAGGAGCCTCCATTTTCGGGTTTGTAAAAGAAAACATTGGCGCAACCGTCCAACCGCTTCCCTTAACCAGATCAATCAATGACCCCACCTTGCATTTGATTAAAATAAAGGATTGGCCGATTACCCGCCATATCGGTATTTTTTATCGGACCGATAAGTACTTAGGATTTGCCGCACGGGAATTTATTAGATTGGTCAAAAAAAGATTGGAAATGGGAGATATTTTCTTCGATATCCCCGATTCTAAGTAAGTGATTATTATTTACTACTCCTTCCAACCAAGCTGCCGCGCCGCTTTACATGACTATTTCCTGCCAATCCAGGAAAGCTCCCGGTATCATCAGTCTAATATAAGCGTATATATCGGTTAAATGACGGTTCACCAGTTCCTGCGGAATCCCCACCGGAGCATAAACGGTATAGACAGCCTGCCTGGTTTCCGGGTCAATCCGGGTGCGACGATCAGGACCATAGATGATGCTTGAAATGATGCCTGCCGTATCGGATAGTATCATATCCTGAGCCTTTACCCGTTGTTCCTTGCCGTTTATCAGGGTATACTGCTCCTGCCCTGTCGCCGCATCCAGCGTTAAGGGCAAATGCAGCGCATCGTAATCATGGCCGGCCGTTAGCAGGCCATTTTTTAGTTCTGCCATAAACATCGCTTCCACAGCTGGGGAAACGGAGGGAATCGACCTTTCTTTAAAAACGACAGACTCTAACTGCTGCAAAACATGGTATGTCTTTTTATATTGCTTGTAATACTGACTATAAACTGAAATAGGAAAGTAATTCACCAGTTCTTCTTTACTCGTAAAGGTTTGCCGCAGCTTAGCCTCCAGTTCCCGTTTGCACGTTTCACCTGCTTCAACGTTTGCCGGCTTTCCTATATTTTTTACAACCATAAGGCCCATACTTGCACCTTGGTGTATCTGCCGCCAGGTATCCGTGACACATAACATAGCCACCATCTCCTAATAAGAATTTCTTTCATTCTAAATTCTTGGCGGAGAATTTTCTTGTATGATATTGCTGTATTTTTTCGGTGTGATGCCGGTAATCTGCTTAAACTGCCTGGCAAAGTGACTCTGATCGGTAAATCCTGTCTCCTGAGCAACAAATGCCATAGAACGTCCTTTTGCCAGCAGTTCCTTGGCCCGCTTGATTCTCACCTGTTTTAAATAGGCATGTGGCGGAACTCCCAGCCGCTCCCGGAATATTCGAAGCAAGTGAAACGAACTGAGATGGCAGACAGCGGATAATTCCCGGAGCGAAAAATTCCGATCATAGGTCTCCTCAATATATTCACGGGCTACTTGAACCGCCCGGTGATCCTTCCCGGCAGTTTTTACCGGCAAGCGCTCCCGGGCATGGCGTGAAATAAATTCCGTTAGCAAGGTCAATAGCATTGACTCCTGCTCTACAAGCGGCAATACCGCCTTTTCCAGCGAGCAGTGAACTCTTTTAATAAAGTTGGCCATAGTATCATCTTTGATCACCCCATCCGCAAAGAAGGGCATCCTCCCGTCCTTGCCGGACAGTTCAGCAGCAGCCTGCTCCAAAAGCTTTGACTCAAGATAAAACATCCGGTAGGTCCATCCCTCTTCCGACAAAGCCGTACCGTCGTGAGCTTCTCCCGGAATGACCAGGTTAATACATCCCGGAGTTGCAATATTCGTTTTACCCCGATAGGAAAAACGGAGTGCCCCCGCTTCGATCACACCAATTGCAAATCCTTCATGAATATGCTTTGCAAAAGACTGTTTCACATATTTCGCATGCAACAATTCCAGATGATTCAATTCCGGCATGATCCAGTAATTCACTTGGTCTTCGTTCTCTCCTGACATACCAGCGCCTCCCCAGCAATTTGAAAGCCTGATCCAACTCCCTCGGCAAACCTTTTTGCCTGTAAATAAACGGTGGGATAACAACATGACCATCGGCATTACCATATTTGCCCTCTTGTTTGATAATGTAAAGTAAAC
Source organism: Propionispora vibrioides (assembly GCF_900110485.1). Lineage (NCBI taxonomy): Bacteria > Bacillati > Bacillota > Negativicutes > Selenomonadales > Sporomusaceae > Propionispora > Propionispora vibrioides. Next base: position 25,101 of record NZ_FODY01000026.1, read on the forward strand.
TCCCGTAACCCGGCAGCATGGAACGCTGCATTAGAAGCCTATGTAATATCACAGGCCTTTCCAAAACACTTGCAACCATGTATTGATTTCATTTCCGTCGCGTACTTCCCTAGGATAACGCCAGTGGGCCGGAAACAGCTTTTTATAATAATAGCTGGAGAATCTTTCATCAATCAGCAGTACCACTCCTTTATCGTCTTCAGAGCGAATCACACGTCCAGCCGCTTGCAGCACTTTATTCATACCTGGATACATATACGCATATTCAAAGCCCAGTTCATTCTTCTTTCTAAAATGTTCCATAATCAGATTGCGCTCTAAACAGATTTGGGGAAGCCCCACTCCGATAATTACAGTCCCCAACAGTTTGTCCCCCTTGAGATCAATACCTTCTGAAAAAATTCCTCCTAACACACAGAAACCCAGTAACATGCGATTACTGTCCGGCCGGAACCGCTCCAAGAAACTTTCCCGCTCTAGTTCCGACATGACATTGGTCTGAATCAGGGTCTCGATGTCAGAGTATAATTCCGAAAAAATATGATACACTTCCTGCATATAGTGATAGGATGGAAAAAAAACGAGATAATTCCCGGGTTTCTGCTGGATCGCCAGATGAATATATTGAGCAATTTCCTGATAACTACTCGCTCGATTTTTGAACTTGGTGGATATCCGGTCAGCCACCAGCAAGCATAAATGTTCGACCTTAAAGGGCGATGGGAAGGCAATTTTTGCATCCGTTGCCTCACCACCCAATATTTCACTAAAATAATCCAACGGGACCAGGGTCGCCGAAAAAAATACACTGGACTTGCCTCGCTGGACTGCTTCCCCCAGCAGCTTGGAGGGATCCAGGCAAAACAGCTTCACCGTAACCTCTGACGAGGATGTTTCTACATACGTAATATAGTGGCCATCATAGAGTTCTACCATTTTTAAAAATATCAGCACATTAAAATAGAGTTCCAACAAGGCATCGTAACCGTCTGCTTTATGATTGTCAGTTAATAAAGCAGACGCTTTCTTAACAAATGTCCAAAGCAGAGGATAAAGCTCCTCTGGTTGGTCCAACTGTGTATAATATCCTTCTTCGCCGCACTCTTTTTTCATGCCCAGCATAACTGTATTAATTTTACTCAGGGTTTTGCCAATAGGCTGGCCTTTACAGAGATTTTTCACCTTCAAGAAGGTGCTTTTGGTCAGTTCGGCGGAAAACATCTCCCTTGCCCGGTCCACTAAATTATGTGCTTCATCAATTAGAAAGGTATAATCACCCTGACTGGTCTGAAAAAATCGTTTTAAATACACCCGGGGATCAAAAACATAATTATAGTCACAAATAACGCAATCGGCCCACAAGGCTAAGTCCAGGGAAAGCTCAAAGGGGCACACCATATGCTTTTGTGAATAGGCTTCGATTACGTCCCGGGTAAAAGCTCGCTCCTGCAAAAACAACTCCATAATGGCATCATTGACCCGATCAAAATGTCCTTGGGCATATTCGCAATGGTCCGGGTTGCATATAGATTTTTCCTTAAAACAGATTTTATCTTTCGCTGTGATCGTAATGGATTTAAAGTCCAAGCCACAGCCTCGCATGACGTTCACAGCTTCTTCCGCCACTTGGCGGGTAATGGTTTTGGCGGTCAAATAAAATATCTTGCCCGTTTTATGCTCGCCCATCGCCTTAACGGCCGGAAACAAAGTGGAAATGGTTTTCCCAATTCCAGTGGGTGCCTGGACAAACAGTTTTTTGTTATCCGAAATGGTTCGATATACCGCAACCGCTAGCTCCCGCTGACCTTGTCGATAAGCTGGAAAAGGAAAATTCAGCTTTTTTATGGAAGAGTCCCGCAACTCCTTCCATGCCTCAAGCTGCTTAGCCCAAACTAAGTAACTATCCAGCAGCCCATAAAAAAACGTTTGCAATTCCTGCAGGGTAACGGTTTCTCTTAGCCGTTTTATTTCCTCTGTATCAATATTGTAATAAGTCAATTGAATAGCGAGCTGTTCTACCTTGTTTTGTTCACCATAAATAAGTCCATAGCATTTGGCCTGAGCCCAATGCAGGGTATTAAAGGTCTCATCGATCCGTTCCAGGGGAATAGCCGTTGTCTTGATTTCATCGATCACTACCTGCTGCTGCTCGCTAATGATCCCATCTGCCCGGCCTTCTACCAGGAATAGAAAATCCTTGTAGCTAATTTCATATTTTAGTGTGACTTCCGCTATATAATTGTCGCCACCAGCCTTTTGAAGCTTTTGGTGTATTCTGGTTCCTTCTACCGCTCTGCTGGTTCCCACAAAACGAGTATCAATATCACCCGAACGCAAGGTATACTCTACTAAATCTTTTACTGATATGCGGACTACATGCGGTATCACCTAAACTGGCACCTCACTTCCTGCCATTGTAAACACTGAATATAGAATAAAGAAGGCCTGATTCAGGCCAGTTTGAGCTCCGCCTGAAGCTTAGCCGCGCTTAACTTTCGCTGGAAGCAACCCTCCCGGCTCTAAGCGGCTTGTTTTATGAAATCCAAGATTTATTACCTATTCCTTATTTATAATTATTTCGCAGCAATTATTTTTTTCCTATATGCGCATATAAGGTTTTTTCTATTTCCCGACTGGAACACCTGGCAACGCTATATCGCCTATTCCGCTTGCCTAGAAGCATTTTTTGAGGTCAAATAATAGACATTTATACAAACTGTAAATAAATTAATTAAGGCCACCGGTATTGCATGAATCGCAACGGCATAGATGACAAAACATATAGAACCTATCAGGTTCACAAACCGCAGTTTATTTATCGATTTCATTAAGAAGGAAATAGCTACTAGAACGGAAGCCAGATAGCCCAATCCTTCTACTACATTGATACTCCCCATATTATCTCAACCTTTCTTTATGGCTTTCCAAACTGAGTATGCCTTTAGCTTAAATAGATTATTCGGATTGACCGGCAAAGTACCACCATTGCATAAGAAATAAAATCTAAAACCTTCAGCCTGAACGAAGGCAGTTCGGCTTTACCATTTTTCAAATAAAAAGCATCTTCTCCTGTTTGATAAAGAAACAGGCAAAGATGCGGATGAACATTAAACTCCTCTTTAGTTTTAGTATAGTTCTATACGCTTTACCAAAATCCTGTTTTTTATAAAACCAAAAGGAATATTCCTTTTGGTCAACTTTTTGCGACAGCCGTAAGTTGATAATTATTTTTTCGCTTCCGTTCTGAACGGTCGATAGAACGTGCGAATGTCCTCAGCCAAAGGCTCGGGATCTTCCATGGCAGTAAAATGTCCGCCACGAGGCATTAACGTCCAGCGAGTTATATTTAGATGTCGCTCCGCCCATTCTTTAGGTGGCAGCAGTATATCAGCCGGAAAGAGGGCAATTCCCGTGGGGACCTCAATTTGTCCCATGGGCGGCAAAGAATTCATATTTTCATAATATATGCGCGTTGATGACCCGCTCGTGTTCGTGACCCAATAAATCATGATATTAGTAAGCAGCTCATCCTTGCTGAAACTCTGCTCAAGATCACCCTGACAATCGCTCCAGGCACGGAATTTTTCAACAATCCAACTAGCTAACCCCACCGGTGAATCGGAAAGTCCGTACACAAGAGTCTGGGGCTTCGTCGATTGAATGGACATATAGGCGCCCTCTTGGGCAATCCATTGTTGAGCACTTCTCTTGTAGTCCAATTCTTCTTTGGCAAGCCCCGCCTCATTAGAAGTCATGAGATTTCTAATGATACCGATATCCGTAAGATGGATTCCAACAAGAAGCTCCGGATGGTTTAATGCCAGATATCTTGTAACGCCAGAACCAATATCTCCACCGGCAGCAGCAAAACGTCGATAACCAAGTTCTTCGGTCATTAGTTTAGCCCAAAGCTCGGAAACCCGAAAATTATTGATGCCACTATGCTCAGGACGGCTAGAAAAACCAAATCCCGGCAGGGAAGGGACAATCACATCGAAAGAATCAGCCGGGTCACCGCCATAACGGGCCGGGTCGGTCAACAGGGGGATGATCTTCTTGTAACGTATAAAACTGTCAGGCCATCCGTGAGTAAGGATAATGGGTAAAGGGTTGGGACCTTTACCGCGTTCATGCACGAAGTGCACATCTATTCCATCGACCTTGCAGTGAAACTGGGAATAGCGGTTCAGTTCCTGTTCTTGGGCACGCCAATCGAAATGGTCCCGCCAATACGAAACAAGCGACTGTAAATAGCCCATTTCTGTTCCCCGTTCCCAAGCCGAATCTTTCAATTGGTCTGGCCATCGAACATGATCCAGTCTATATTTCAGATCGTCAAGCACTTCCTGCGCAATTTGGATACGAAAACCTTCCACAGCCATCATGCTCCTCCTTCAGGTAAGTTTTTTTCAAGATCAACATTCACAAGAAAGCGACTCATTTCTTTACTCAGTCCTCCCCCTTCCCTCGCCAAATTTATCAGCTTAACGGTAACTGACCAGAACCTGCCTCAGAGTGAAAAGCAGCAAACCTTATAGCAAAAAGGCCTGCAGAGCATCAACCCTGCAGGCCTTAAGTTGTCTGGTGGAGACGGTGGGATTCGAACCCATGACCTCTTGAATGCGAGCCAAGCGCTCTCCCAACTGAGCTACGCCCCCAATGGATTACTATAGGCTTTCATGAGCAGCCAATACATAGTATTCTACTTCACAGTATTTTACATGCGCGCCAAAATTCCTGCACCGCTACAATTTTTTTCTTATAACAGCCTGAAATACGCCGAGGGAAACGGCGACATCCCCGAAAGTCAAAAAGAACATTTGAAAATGCTATAATGAATATAGCAAAATATTTGAACACGGAGATTCACCTATGCTGCAAAAAAGCGAAAGTTTCCTGAAATGCTGCCAATTTATCAAAGAAGAAAATATAGATACTTCCCGTTATCCATTTTGCCTCCCTCTATTTACCCATCATACGGAGGTCCAGTTTCATCCGCAGATTACCTTCTTCGTTGGTGAAAATGGCAGCGGCAAATCAACGCTGCTGGAAGCTATCGCTGTGGCGCGAGGCTTCAACCCCGAGGGAGGTACGCTTAACTTTAATTTTTCCTCACACGACTCCCATTCCAGCCTGTATCAGCACGTTAGACTGGTCAAGGGAACCAAGCGGCTCCGGGACGGCTTCTTCCTGCGGGCCGAGAGCTTTTACAACTTGGCTACTTCCATTGAAAAGATGGATTCCGAAGGCATTGGCGCCCGCGTCATTGACTCCTTCGGCGGCCGTTCGCTGCACGAGCAGTCCCACGGCGAATCCTTCTTTGCTGCCATTCAAAACCGTTTTCGCGGCCAGGGACTCTACATTCTGGACGAACCGGAAGCCGCCCTCTCGCCGGTAAGGCAAATGGCCCTGCTGTCCCGCATCCACGAACTAATCCGGCTGGACTCCCAGTTTATTATCGCCACCCATTCTCCCTTTCTGCTCGCTTACCCGGGCGCCTTGATCTACCAGCTATCGGCGGAGGGCACCGGCTTGCAGCAGATGGCTTACGAACAAACCGATCATTACGTTATTACCAAACAGTTTATTAATAACTACCAGAAGATGCTGGACATATTATTGCAATGAACACATAATGCTTCTACTTCTTATTCTTTTATAATCCGCAGGGAGGTCCCGCCTAAGTCACAGGGTAGGTTACTTTTAATCATGTAAATTTATAAATCGGTGCAGCACTGGCAAAATTAAATCATCAGTACTGTCCCCGCACCAGCTCCTCTACTGTATCCTGGAAACACTCCTTAAAAATTCGATTAGCGACTACTGATCAGTCCCCCCATGATATATAATGGTAAAACAAAGGAGGAATCATCTATGAGAATTGGGATTATAGGTCTGGGTAATATCGCCCAAAAAGCATACTTACCGGTAATAACGGCCAGATCGAACTTAGAACTGGTGCTTTGCACCAGAAACCCTGTTGTTTTATCGTCCATAGCCAAGAAATATCGCATTTCTCAAACCGTACAAACACTGGATGAACTGATTGCCTCCGGTGTAGAGGCTGCTTTTGTTCATACCGCCACCGAAGCCCACAAAGATATAATCACTACGCTTTTGTCAAGCAACATTCATGTCTATGTGGATAAACCCATTGCGTATTATTATAAAGAAGCTGTTGAACTGTCTGAACTGGCACTGCGTCAGAAGAAAATTCTTCTGACCGGTTTTAACCGCCGTTTTGCTCCCATGTACGCCAATCTCAAACAGCAAGCAGCCCCGCAACTTATCATGATGCAAAAAAACCGCGCCGCAGAGCCGGATGAAGTGCGGCATTTTATCTTCGACGACTTTATCCATGTGGTAGATACGCTCCGCTATCTCTTCGGAACATCGGCAGATACGATCTCTGCACGTGGTTTAACCGAAAACGGTAAACTGTCTACTATCGTTTTGGAACTTTCCAGCCAGCATCGTACGGCCCTCGGCATTATGAGCCGGACCAGCGGTATCAATGAGGAAATTCTCGAATACATGGGTTCCGGCCAAAAGTTCACCGTCACCGATTTACAGCAGACCCGGCATGCGACACAAAATACCGAGCATTATTTAAAACACAACGACTGGGAGACGGTCCTATACCGGCGGGGTTTTGAACAGATCATCGATCATTTCCTATACTGCGTGATAAACAGCCAGCCGCCAGCCATATCTCTGGAAGATGCACTGGTAACGCATGAACTTTGCGAAAATATTGTAGAACAGCTTATCAAAGAATAAAAAGATAGCTCCTGAAAGATTGCAGTGAGGAAATAACCTTTTCACTGCGTTTATCCTGATTGTCTGCCTAACAGGCAATCCTCTGTTTTGAGGAACCGTTAGGCATAATACCTGCGTGGAAACTATTGTTAGGAGAATCATCTATGAGCAAAAAAGCGGTGGAATGGTTATACCGGGAACTGCCCGGCCTGGTTGAAAAGGGCATCTTAACACCGGAAACAGCCGAAAATTTAAGACATCATTACGGGGCACCGGACGTTACACCGGGACGGCGTACCGTGCTATTGCTCTTCGGAGTAATTGGCACTATATTAGTAGGGCTGGGCATCATTTTGATTTTTGCGCACAATTGGGAGAATCTGCCCAGAATTACCCGTTTACTGATAGCTACTGGATTGTTGCTCTTCTCGCAAGCCATTTCAGGCTTCACTCTATACCGGAAACAAGACAGCCTGATCTGGCGTGAATCAGCCGGTACTTTTCAATTTTTAATGCTTGGCGCAGCCATGGCTATAGTCGGGCAAACCTACCACCTGGCCGAAGATACCGATGCGTTTTTACGTACCTGGCTGCTTTTATCTTCGCCGGTCATTTATCTGCTGCATTCGCGCAGCGCCGGCATTTTTTACACCCTAGGGCTTACCTTCTGGACTGCCGGCGGTCCTTTCAGACTTGAAGCGCAGTGGCCTTGGCTGCTGTTGTTATCAGGTCTGGTCCTGCCGCATTACTACCGGTTAATCAAACAGGAACGCTATGCCAATACCACCATCATAACCTGCTGGGTCGCCAATGTTTGCTTTTATATTGCTTTTACAGCCGTATTCAACCGCTTTCTCGACCACTTTGGCATGCTGACTTATGTCGCTTTATTTGTGTGTAATGTGTTGATTGGCCGTTTATGGTTTTCCCGTCAAACCAGCGGCTGGCCCATGCCGTTCCAGGGTATCGGGTTAACCGGGATAACCGTACTCCTCTTTTTTCTGACCTTCCGTAGTTCCGGGAGGCAGCTTACCATGCCTGTTACTCCTTTCCTAGCTGAGACCAGTCTGGTCATCGTTGTGCTGTTCCTGCTGCTATACATACAAGGCCTGTTTATCCGCCGTCTGAACTGGCGAAAGGATCTGCCGCTTTTATTGGCGCCCTTCATCGTTGCCGGCGGCTATCTGTTCAACCTGGCTGATCCTGGCGGGATGACTACCACGATATTAGCTAATATCTTTTTTCTTTTTATCAGTCTGCACACTATTCGCGCCGGGGTTCACCAGCAGCAGTTGGGATTGGTTAATGCCGGTATGCTGCTATTGACAGCCATCATCGCCGCCCGTTTTCTGGATATTGATTTCAGCTTTATTGTCCGCGGCCTGGTCTTTATGCTACTGGGTATTGCCTTTTTAGGGACTAATCTCTATCTGGTACGGAGCAAAGGAGGTGGCAAACTATGAGGCAGCAAATCCGCCTGCTGTTATTTATCACTGCAGCCATTTTGCAGTTAGCAACGCCGCTTTATATGGCCTGGCATTGGGAAGACATTCTGCAAACCGGGGAAACCTTCTATTGGCAAACGGCTCCGGTTGATCCTTACGATACCTTTAAAGGACGCTACATGGATTTGCGCTTCCAGCAAACAATCATACCCCGACCAGATCATACGGCATGGCGTTATGGCCAGACCGCGTATGCCTTGATTGACCACGACAGTCAAAACCATGCCTATATTAGCGGCATCAGTCGTTCCGCACCTTCCAACGCTGCCTACCTTCAGGTGAAAGTCAGTTATATTCAGGATGATACGATTCATATTGATCTTCCGTTCAAGCGCTATTACCTGCCGGAAGATCTGACTACAGCCGCCGAGGACGCTTACCGTAAACATGTCGGCGATGCTACCGTAGCTGCTGTTCGTATCAAAGACGGTTATGGCGTGATCGAACAACTCTATATCAAGGGTCAACCCCTGTCCGAATTTCTGCAAAACCAGAAATAGCATAAAAATAAGCCCTAAACCAAGTTCTAAAGCGCCTGGTTTGGGGCTTATTTATCAGGTTAAACACCTACTGAATGGTAAGACGTCCGTCCCAAGTCTCATGAGATGGCTCCGCTTCTCCAGGCTCTGTCAGTGCTTACGGCTTAAGAACATATTGGAACTACATATGGCCGTATTTTAAAGAACTAATCAGACATTATGAAGATACCGCTGAAATCCTACAACTAAACGATAACATAACGGAAATCCAATACCAATAAAGAAAATGCCATATAACATTGAGAAGTCAAAAAAAATCAGGCTTCTCACTATAGACCAAAGAATTGCAAACAAGTACATCAACATGCTAAGCTTTCCAAAAAACTGAAGACTTTTACGTAAAAAACCTTCTCCTTGTAGCTCATCTAGCCAGAATAATTTTTCAAAAAATAATTTGACCCTTTGCAACTTTGGATATTTCATAATTAAAGCTATTAATATCATTACTATTCCCAAAATCATATAAATCAACTGCATCACTCACTTTCGAGGAATATGGCTGTTACATTCAGTGATAACTTAAATCAATAAGGATATTCATAATTTTATTCCATCCATTCAGGATAACTATTCCAATCCCCATCTATTCGGCTTTTTGCCTTGGCTACTTGTTCTTTTTTGTACTCGGGAAGGTATTCTAACGCCACTTTATAGGCCGCAAGAGCCTTATCCTGTTCTTGATTTTTCTCCAGAGACTGGGCCAATGCAAATGCTATTTTGCCATCCCTGGGCAATATTTGCATAGCCACTGTAAAATCTTTAACAGCTTCGGCTTCCTCTTGGCGCAGGTGATGCACAATTCCCCGCTGGTAATATCCCAAAGATTCCTGAGGCGTTAATTCGATAAACTTACCCAAATCAGAGAGAGTAAGATCAGATTTTCCCTGACGATAATAGGCAATACTCCGCAAATAATAACTGCTCGGTTCAGGTTTAATCGCAATAGCAGCGCTATACTCATTAATCGCACGGCTGTTTTGGCCTTGTCTTAAATACGCAATCCCTCGTCCCGTATAACTCCTGGTATCAGGGGGATTTAACCTACTTGCAGTGTTATAATCGGCTATAGCCTCAACATACCTTTGCATTGACAGATAGCTGTCACCACGCTTTATAAAGGCTTCCGCTTCCCTGGAATTGACTTTTATTGCCGTTGTGTAATCTGCAATTGCCAGCTCCGCTTGTCCATTCTCTAAGTAGTAATTCCCTCGATACAGATATGCTTTCGTTTCCTTCGGGTTCATTTCGATAATCTTACTATAGTCAGCGACCATCTGGGAAAATTGCCGCATTTCACGAGCAACCGCTGCCCTTTTATAATAATTGCTAACCTCTCTCGGTTTTAATTCAATGGCTGCCGTATAATCGTCATAGGCATTTTTTGATCTTAACATTTTTTCATAAGCATCGCCTCGACTTACAAAGGCTGTATAGAAGGTAGCATCCAGCGCCAGGCACTGACTGTATGCATCAACTGCTTCCAGATAATCCTGCTTTTCCAGAAATAAATTCCCGCGCTGTGCCCATTCACTGGCATCTTTCGGTTCAGGCAACGCTTTGTATGGAACTAGGCTTTCATCAATGATTTTTTGCAAGCTTACGGCATCAATCGTTCGTGGTCGAAAGCGCAATATTCCCTGCCCATCGACAACCACAATCGCCGGGAAGCTATAAGTATAACCAAGTGCAGTACCAGTATCAAATAATGTAGGAACAGTGCAATGATGTTCCGCCAATGTCCTAATTACAAAATCCTTCTTTCTGGCTGAAACTATCGTATAAAAATTAATCTTGCCCCTATTTTCCATGTAAAGCTTCTCTATTATTGGCATTTCCCTTTCCAACGTATCGGGAGAGGAAAAATCCTTCCAAAAAAACAAAACTGTCGGCTCGCTATGATAATCAACTTCAAAATCATTATCATCTAAATCTTTAAAATTTTCTTTTGTAAGAACTGTGCCCAGTTTCATTAGTTGTGGCACTTTAGGTACTTCACGAGCATCCGGTGCAAATTTCATACCTGGTAATGGCTCTTCACCAAAGACTAATTTATCTATATATTGCATAAACGAATTCATTTCAACATGAATCAAATTATTATAGACTATCTTCCCCTCACCATTGGTAATCATCATGCTTGGCACACTGCCATTATATTTTCTGATAAAATGAATGGTGCTATCGATAATGACAGGTATTGTAACATTATTTTTTTTATACGTTTTTTCGACCTCCTGACGGTCTCCTGATGTAATGATGAAGAAGCGGACCTTATCTTTGTATGTATCATAAACCTTCTGAAATTCCTGTAGTTTATTCATATATTCGCCAGTATGCAGAGAAATAATAATTGTCGGTTTTCCGGCTTTAAAATCCAAGTTACTGTCTTGCTCGCTTAACTCCGGAAGTATTAAATCAGGAGCAATTTGTCCGACCTTTATACCGTAGGGACCTTGCGCAGGAACTACATCCCCTGCTTGCAGAGCAAATACAGGCTTACTGTTAAAAATACCAAACAATAAAATAAATAAAACAAGTAATCTAATAATCATTTTTGTATTCATATTTTTCCCTTTCCACTATTGCTTTTCGATTGTAGGGATAAAGCTGCAAGCATCCTGTTTTTAGATATCTAGCATTTAGCGTACGAAATGTTTGTATCTTAACCAAGAGACGATTGCTACACCTATTCCTAATGGTCCTGCAAACTTTATGAAAATGATTGCAACTATAATAACTAAAATAGCAGTAAGCATCTTACCAGCCCAAAATAATGGACTTTTATTAACCGGTACATATCTCCTAACAATATTTTTCAGTTTACGTCGTTCCTGCTGTTCCCTTCTAAAATGAACTTTCTCCCATACAAAATCCAGAAAATCCTGAGGAAACATATTGTAAAGTTCCCGTTCCCGCTCCGTCCAAAAGAAAAAATCATTAAACAATTCCCATACCTCAGGCAACAGAGCATTTTTAGAAGCTCTATATGGTGAAAGTTGTTGATAAGGAGAAAGTTGCTGAGGCAATCCAACCTCGGGATTCGCCAAAAAATGTAGTAAACGTAAATTTATAGTTTGTTTAATTTCAAGATTCCAATACTTTTCGTCTTCCAATATATGTTTCCATTGAGTCACATCATTTTTAAGATTAGGATCATGATAAATCTTTTTTACTCTATCAATAAATTCATTGACAAGTTCTTCTGCCGTATTTCGGTTATTCCCATTTGCATCAAATGTTATCGGATTGTTTATCAAAGCTGGTTTATCATACATCTCTTCGCCAAACGTTTGTACTTGTTGAGTAATGACAGGTATCTTGGTAGGCTTCTGATTATATTTTGCAAAATTCAGAGCATTCTCATAGGCCAGTCTCAACCGTTGAAAACCTTCCGGATCATCCTCCGGATGAAATATCTTCAACTTTGCAGCATAAGCTTTTTTGATGGCAGAAATATCTGTGGTCGAATTTAAATCCAATACAGCCCAAAAGTCCATATCAATACCCCTGTCTTCGTTCCAATTCATCTAATTTTACTCGAAATAATTCAGCTTCTTTTTTTATTTCCCGATCATTTTGTCTGTTTATCACGCGTTCAAACTGGTGAAGAAGAGCAGCAATTTCCATCCTAAAATCCCCCAAGGATTCTTCAAATAGTCTTTCGCCTCGCGCAAGAAGTAGTTGATTTTCTTGCCGATCTCTAGGATGTATTTTAATGGCCGCTAAAGCTGCCAGTCTGTTTTCAATATCTGCTTTAGACAGAGTGCCAGGACTTTCTTCAATAACAATTCGTTTTCGTAGCCCTGTTTTGACAGCGTTAACTTCCACCTCCAATATACCATTAATATCATAGGTAAACCGCACATCCACGGTTTGCTGACCTGCCGGTGCTGGTGGAACTTCCATTTTTATGGATCCCAGCGATATATTACTTTTGGTTAGGCGGCCTTCACCCTGAAATATCTTAACATTTATGTAAGTCTGGTTATCAGAAATGGTACAAAATTGCTCTACCTTACTCACCGGAATCGTTGTATTACGTTCAATAATCGGAGCAAAATGTCCATCTTCGTAATAACCGTAACCACTGGGAACAGATGTCTCAATTCCTAATGTGTAGGGGCAGACATCCGTCAGAACTACCTCTTTCAGCACAACATTCCTTTCCTTCATAGCAGCCTGAATCCCGGCCCCAATCGCGACAACTTCATCCGGATTCAAACTACAAGAAGGAAAACGGCCCAGCAATTTGCTAACAAGCGTATGAATCATAGGCATGCGAGTCGCACCACCGACCAATATAACTGAATCAAGCTCATCTGCTTTTATTGAGGCATCTCGCAGAGCTTTCTCAACAGGGACTCGCAACCGATTTAATAATTCTTTAGCAACTGTTGAAAATCCATTGCGATCCATGTTGAATTCCAATGTTTTGCCATTAATGAGGCAATTCATGGTTGCTGTCATATGGTTACTCAGGCTTTGCTTGCATAGTTCAGCCTGCTTTTTTATCATTACGTATGCTTTTTGCTCTATATTTTTATCATTCATCTTATGATATTGAGCAAAAGCGGAAATCAAAGCATTGGTAAAATCCTCTCCTCCCAGATAGTTGTCACCGGCTATTGCTTTTACTTCCATAACATTCTCAAATAGTTCAACAATTGAAACATCAAAAGTGCCACCACCAAGGTCAAATATTAAGAACTTTGTTTCAGATTTTTTCTGATGAAGTCCGTAAGCACACGCCGCAGCGGAAGGCTCATTAATTAGTCGCTCCACCTTCAATCCGGCCAATTCTCCCGCCCGTTTGGTAGCCCTGCGCTGTGCATCATTAAAATACGCAGGAACACTAATCACTGCCTCATGAATTGATTCTCCCAGATAAGCTTCGGCATCTTGCTTTAGTGAGCGAATAACAAAAGATGACAATTCCTCTGGTAGAAATTTATATTTACCTAATTTAAAGGTCTTGCTGGTTCCCATATAACGTTTAAAGGCAGCTATCGTTAAATGAGGATAACCAATTAAACGTTCCCTGGCAATCTGTCCAACAAATATCTCCTGATTTTCATCTACACTAATCACAGAAGGAGTTAAGTTACTACCAACTGCGTTTGGGATTATCTGCACTCGATCATTGTCCCAATATGAAATTAAACTATTTGTTGTTCCTAAATCAATACCTACTATAGGCACAAGAAAGTCCTTCCCTGCCGCTTGATCACACTTCTCCAGAAATTATAGACGGCATCGCTCATTTTATTTGTATTTTGTTTATTTTCCGGGCAAAAGCACTAAACTCCTGCCAAATTAATACAATATCTAGCAGGAGTTCCCTTATGTGGTATGGTTTAGATAAACAGACAATAGCTTTTAAATGCTTAAAGTACACTTCTTTTGCTCTTCCAGCATGCTACTAGGGTTTGTCATCTGTAACGGTACCACTACCGTTGACAGGTATTGTTTCACCTAAAAAGGTAGGTTTAGGTTTTATAGCCGCCGTTATAAAGGCTTTACAACGCGCTATTGATTCTCTTATATTATTGCTTACTATTACGAACCGGCTATAGTTGCCTGTCTCAGCTTCCACACCATACGCCTCAATGCCTAGTTGCCTTGCTATAAAGATAGCCCGCGGAACATGAAACTTCTGAGATACAATGACCACCTTGTTTACCCCAAATATATATTTAGCCCTATACATACTCTCATATGTTGTAAATCCGGCATGATCCATAAATACGTCTTCCGAAGGAATGTTTTTATCAAGATAATATTTTTTCATCGCATTAACTTCATCATAATCTTTGCGGCTATGGTCCCCGCTTACAATGATTTTCCCAGCTTTACCTTGCCGATAGAGTTCATACCCGACTTTCAGTCGTTCTTCAAGTATCTGGGATACTACCCCATCTGGCGAAACATATGCTCCCAGAACTATGATTGCATCACTTTCCGGCACCTCGTCGGCTTTAATAATATAGTCTGATCCAAATTCTAAGACACGCTGATTAGTATAAAGGATACAAACCACTCCAAGCAAGAAAATCAAAGAAAGACTGATTATATATGATCGTTTACATTTCATCCTTTTTTTCAGTTCCTCACCACCCAATAGGTTAATTCTGTTTATTAACACCAAAGAAATCTCCATATTGCTTCATAATAATAAAATTCCTATATACAACCACAAAACTCCTGCCAAATTAATGTAAAATTCAGTAGGAGTTTTCTCTTAAAGCTCAGTGGAAAAATGCCGCAATCGTTACTCTGATTTAAAGATTATGCTTTCCCAGTTATCCTGTCATCCTTTACTATCATGATTAACTATTTTGTAATTTGCCTCCTTACATTACCATGCTTATCAATATAGCCAAAGCCAACATCCTTATACTTATAATCATCTTCACCAAATCCGGGACTCTTATCATATATTCGGGCAAGGCCATCACGAAAATCATCAGCATAAGTAAATATCGGCTTAATCACCATGTTACCATTCTTGTCGATAAAGCCATATTTTCCTTCAACATCTACTCGGGCAAGCCCTTCTGAAAAACTATATGTCCAACTATATTGAGGAGGAATTACCACACTTCCTTGATGATCAATAAAACCACTTTGTCCCAAAGTTATTGTTACCGGAGCCAGCCCGTCAGAGAATTCTCTTGCAGTGAAATATTTTGCCTCTATTACATAGTGCCCTTCTTTATCAATGTAGCCCCAACGAAAATCTGTTGCCTCCGAAGATACCGGAGCCAATCCTTCTTTGAAATTACCTGCCGATCTGAATTGACATTCGATAACTTCCGTTCCATTTGGGTCGATATACCCGTACTTAATATTATTTAATCTTTCCATAATAGTATTTCCGTCACGTTTTGCGACTACGGCCAATCCCTCGGAAAAATCTTCAGCCTCATCATACTTAAATGGAATAACCAGTTGTTTTTTATCGATATATCCGTATCTTGCGCCCTGCCTTACAACAGCCAGCCCTTCTGAGAATTCCCTAACTTCATCAACATTTCTTAACGTACCAACTATTTCCCCTTTTGTATTGATCATGCCCCAAAATCCTTGCTGAATCTGAACAGCAGCAACACCTTCAGAAAATCTTTTTGCCTGTAAATAAACAGGTGGGATAACAACATGACCATCAGCATCACCATAACCATATTTACCATCTTGTTTGATAATGTAAAGTGGACTCTCGTAACCAGCAGCATTGACTAATACATGTGTACTTACTAATAGAAGTACACATGTCACCAAAACAAGCAGCTGTAACTTACGGATGCCACTCCATAAGTCCATACTCTTTTCCATCTCTCATCATTCCCTCCATAATTTAACAAAAATCACATAGAGAATTTTTCGAGAATTACATCCCCATTCCTTCTGCCAAATACAAAATATCTTTAGGTTTAACTATCGAGACATTCAATATAAAGATGCTCATGCACAGTTCGCATAGAATTTGGTTTTACTTTTTCATTGGCGCTTTGTTTTTGCTCGTTATTCCCTTACAATAAAAAGTAGGAGAGCCGACCCCTGATGCACATCGTTAAAATAAAATTGTGAGGTTGATTGTATGAAGAAAATATATATCATAATACTAACTGTCTTGTTAGTGACTACCTGCCTGGGAACAGCCTTCTCAGAAACGGAAACAAGCACTCCTATCAATCGTTGGGAGGGAACCTGGGAGCGGGATAGCAGTCAGTTTAATTCCGCCGTTCTTAAAATCACTTCTAATACAAATGACAGCTTTTCTTTTAATATACGAGCTTACAGTGGAACCAATATCGGAAGCATCTCCGGGGTTGCTACAATCATAAACGATACGGCTATTTTCGATGATAACCAAGGTGGTATATTAAAATTTTCTTTTAATGATAATAAAATTTATGTTACTCAGACATATGAGATGTATCGTTATGGCGGCATCGGAGTTTTTTTCAACGGGACTTACAATGATAAAGAAAAACAAAAAACTGCCGTAGTTGATGAGAATTATTTTACACACCAAGATGTTTTTAAAAAAGATCAGGAAGCCGAATTTAGACGCATCACCGGTCAATATTATTTGAAATTTGTAAATACAGCACAATTCACCACGCCAGAAAAAGATTTAGATAATAGCGGAGCCCGTGTATACCACATGAACGTTCGTGGATTATTTACCGTGATGGAATCTATTATTATGATCAGAGATTCAGACAATGCTATTTGGGCTGCTGTTATTGATAAAGATAAGGTATTATATTTTACAAATACAAACGACATAAAATATGTTCCTATAACAATCAGCCGCTGGCATGATGGTTTTAGCGGTAAGCCGATTTACTATATATCATCCACTCAATAGAAGAATAAGCCCTAAACCGAATTCGACCTGGTTTAGGGCTTTTATTTATTAGTTTAAGTTCATCAATAAACCTTAAGAGATAACTCCCAATATCACAAAGCTCCACGAAGCAATGATGATCGCCGGCATATCCAGATGGGTATCCACATGGGTATTTACAAATCTTTGGACGTATTCTCCGGTTATAACAGCTAATATGCCAAATACGGCAGCAATCCAGACATTGCCAAAAGCTAACGCCGCATACCCGGCGACCATGGAAACATGGTGAGACACCGGAAACTCTAACCCAAAGTACAAAAAGATGAGCGATACCGCGCTTATAGCAAAACCAAAGCTGCTAATGTTCAGTAATATGACTGCATACGCTACAACGGCCGATAAAGCAAAGCCCCAAATGGCATTAAACATCAGCACGGTTCCGGTAAAATTAAACCTTCTTTCATTTTCCGGAAATGCACCGGTCAGCCCGGAACGCCCAAATACCAAACGGCATATGACACCAAAGGTGGCAACGGTTAAGGCAATAGTATCAATACGGGCTAGAGTCGGAAGATTAAATGTCAGCGAATAGAAATCATTCAACAAATAGCCGAGAATCCCGAAAACGCCCCCAACCAGAAGCATAACTGGATCCTTAATTTTAAATAAAGGAATTGTTGTGTCCGCTCCGTTGACGTCGGGCAAAGTGCCCGCTGAGACAACTTTTTCTTCCGCTGCTTGTTTTTCAACAGCATTTTTTCTCCCTACATAAGCAGCTGCCGCAACTCCACCGACAAACGCAATGTGAGGACCAAAAAAAGGACCAAAGGCAACCTGGGTTAAAATAATATTGCCACCACCTGAAACAGCTATTACAATTCCGGTTAGTGCAAGTATTCCCGTAAAAATGAACGCCGTTGTACCACCAATCAGAGCACCGAAAACGCCACCACCAAAAGCCGCTACTAAAGTGATTGCCAAACTCATTGGCCTTCCCCCTCTTTAAAGTTTGGTAGATAACTCACTGACCTCAAGTCGGGTATAACCATCATGAACTATATTAGTCTTTTAAGAGAGATATTTCATCAACACCAACTCCCGATACGTACATATTTGCTGTCATAAATTCAGATAAAGGGCCACTTTTTCCGGTAGGCACTAAATTGATCGTAGGAATTCCTTTACGTGGGTATACTCCGCTTCGCAGGGAACCGCCGCAGTCGATAACGGCCACCGCCATTTCTTCCTCCTGCACCCTGTATCTAAATCCGTTCACAGCTTCCATGCCTGTCAATTCGCAAATTTTATCGACCACTTCCGGACGATCCCCACCAGCAATCAGGTACATAATTTTATGTTGTTTTTCCGTCGGAGTAATCGTTAATGGCCCGCCAAAACCACCATTACTGCTCTTCACTACAATACTTCTATATTTGTCCATTGCCCAAACCTCCTCCTCATCGTTGCCACCGTTTACGACAATATCTTCTCCATAATAACCACACCATTGGAGGATCCCAAACGGTTTGCACCTGCCTCAATAAGTGTAAGCGCATCCTCCAGACTCCTTATTCCGCCACTGGCTTTTACCCCGACTTCATTTCCTACCGTCCGGCGCATTAAGGCAACATCGGCAATCGTAGCGCCTCCTGTCGAAAACCCTGTTGACGTTTTGACAAAATCCGCCCCTGCTTCTTTAGCCAATTCACAGGCTTTGATTTTTTCCGCATCCGTAAGTAATGCTGTTTCAATAATTACCTTGACCAGCGCTTTTCCCTTTGCCGCCTCAGTCACCGATTGAATGTCCGCTTTAACAGCCTGGTAATTACCGTTTTTTAATTCACCGATATTAATAACCATATCAACTTCTTCGGCCCCATCTTCAATTGCTTGTCTTACCTCAGCCACTTTAATCCCGGTTGATGAAGCTCCGAGCGGAAATCCAATAACGGTGCAGGTCTTCACATCCGTACCGGCAAGACATTGCGCTGCCGTTTTCACCCAATACGGGTTCACACAGACAGACATAAAATGATGAGCTGCCGCTTCTTTGCAAAGCGCCGTTATTTGCTTCTCTGTTGCATCAGCTCTCAGCAAGGTATGATCTACGTATTTATTCAAATTGGCAATCATCTGGTCCCCTTCTTTCTTTTATACTGTTTTTAAGGCTTGATACAAATGCAGATATTCCTCAAACGGTTTTTCATATTTTTTTGTATTTTCCAGATTAGGCTGTATCGTTTCTTTTTCATGAACCATGTTTTCCGCCGCCTCAAACAATGAGTCATACACTCCGCTGCCCACCGCACTAAGCATGGTGCAGCCCAGTATGGTCCCATAATTGGTATTCTCATTAATAGTAAATTCTTTTCCCGTTACATCCGATAGAATTTGCATCCAAGTCCGGTCGTGGGTGACTCCGCCGGTACCAATCACTTTGGTAATAGGTACACCACTGTCTTCAAAATTTTTCACTATATTTTTAAAACCAAACGATACGGCTTCCATAATAGCCCGGTGAAAATGCGCCCTGTCGTGATTTAAGGTGAGACCGGTAATAACTCCTGTAGCATAGCTGTCTTTATATGGAGTGCGATTTCCCTGAAAAAAGTCCAGTGCCCGTAGACCGTCGGCACCAATGGGTACATTCTCTACTTCTTCCTGCATAATTTTATAGGCTTCCGGGCTATTTAAATTAAAAATATTCTGATACCATTTGATAATAGACCCAGCCGAAATTTGACCCGCTTCCAATAAAGTCAACCCTTCGACCATCGCCCCTTTATAGGGACCCCATATTCCCTTAACCGGAACGTCCTGATCAGTAAATATGAGCTGAACAAAACTTGTCCCCATGTTTGCCGCCATTTTGCCGGGACCAACGACCCCCATGCCAATCATACCAATATGTGCATCAATTCCACCCTGAATAACAGGAATATCTGGCAGGTCATATCTTTGCACAAGCTCCTGCTTCAAATAACCCACACATTTCCCCATGGGAACAATGTTAACAATCATTTTATTCTTATAGTCATCCAGCCCGATTTTTTCCATGTAGTCATCATCGAAACCAATACCTTCAATATAGTTCCACTTGCATACTGCATTGACCTTACTTGCCGCCCAGATATCGGTCAGCTTATAGTTAATTAAATCTATCTGCTCCACAATCAGGCTGGCTTTATCATAAATCTCCCGTTTGTTTTCTTTTAGCCACAGTAGCTTGGGAATCAGCCATTCAGGGGACACCGCTTCACCACAATACTTTAATACCTCATGATTGATTTCATTTATTCTTCTGGCTTGTTCCTTCGCACGAATGTCCATCCACATAATAGCATCATCAAGCGCGGTTCCCTCCTGATCAACCGGAACAATCGTAGAGGAAGTAGCACAAATGGAGATTGCCCGGATTGCCTTTTTTTGCGTTGGAGTGATATTTCCCAGTACCGCCCCCAAGGCCTCCTCAAATCCCCGCCACCAATCCGCACTGTTTTGTATGGCCTGGCCCGGCTTGGGATAGTGAATGGGATACTTTATTTCTTTAGCCTCCAAAATACTGCCTTTCTCATCCGCCAAACCAACCCGCACTCCCTGCGTACCAAAATCAGCTCCCAAGAATAAATGCCCCTGATTTACCATATTGAGCCACCTCTCCTTTTTTTAATTATTTTCCATGAGGATAAAAGATAATTTTATTGAAGTAGAATGGTTCTTGATCTATTTTGCGAAACACTTCCGGAACTTCTTCAAGGCCTAAGCGATGCGTTATAATCTTATCCGGGTTTAATTTCCCCTGGGCCATAAAACTGGCTGCTTCCAGCCACTCACGTCCGGGAAATGGACTCGAAAAAGAGTTCCAGCTGCCAATGACCGAAAGCTGACCTCTTAGAATCCTGTCCACAGCTTCTTTGGGATACGTAAGTTCCGAATTGCTAATACCAAGATACACAATTCGGCCCATTTTACTGGCAGCCAAAACGGCCTGGACCTGCGCAATCGGAGAGCCGGACATTTCAACAACTGCAGAGGTTCCCTCACCAGCGGTCAACTCCCTGATTCGGACAACTGCATCTTCCCGCCGGGAATTTACTATATAATCGGCTCCACAGTCTTTTGCCGCTTCCAGCTTCTGATCATTGATATCCACGGCGATTATTGTTTTTATCCCAATCGCTTTGCCATACTGAATTGCGAATAGACCGATTCCACCCATTCCAAATACCGTCAGGCTATCTTTTTCTGTAATATTCCCCCGTATAAAAGCATGAATAGCATTCGCTGCCGGATCAACCGTCGCTCCCCAGTCATAGGGAATTTTCTCATCAAGCTTGATCATATTTTCAGACTTAACTGCCAAATATTCGGCAAAAGCTCCATCATTCCGCGACCCATAATACTTATAGTCCTCACACAAGGAATACAGTCCTCCCTTGCAGCAAACGCATCGCTTGCAGGGAATCAAGGGTGCAACAGTCGCCTTGTCCCCTATGCTCCAGCCGGTAACTGCCTCACCGAGTCCCACCACCTGGCCGGCAAACTCATGTCCGGGGATAATCGGCAGTACATGCGGCCCCTTCTTATTAATACGGGGTATGTCTGAACCGCAAACACCAACCGCATAAATTTTAAGCAACACCTCATCCGGTGCAGGACAAGGTTTTTCTACTTCATTGACTCTTAAATCTTTAACCGCAAACATTTGAACCGCCTTCATGGCAATATCCTCCTTCATTTCATTTTTTTCTTGAAATTAATTTCATATATATTAAGATTAATTTCATATACATTGTAAATCTTTCATGGTTTATCTGTCAATGAAAATAAATCTGATTTATCTGTATTTTTGCGACAATAATTGTTTTTAAGATCAAAAAAGCAGGAATGCTTCACTCTATGTGAAGCATTCCTGCTTTTATCAATTTTGTTTATTACATTGTCCGACAAATGACCAATCGACTTATTATTCTCTTTTATATAAATTAACGATTTCTTTTGCCGTGGCCTCATCTGTAAATAGTGAATTTACGTAGCCACCTTTTAGCGCGGCCAGTGTGGCTTTGGCCTTTTCAGGCCCAATAACTACCCCAATACTATTTTTCTTTTTCATGATCGATTCCAAATTGATTCCAACAACCCTATTATACAGTTCTCCCGTGGCATGTGAGCCGTCTTCCTTTATATACCTGGAACAAATATCCCCGACAAACCCTTCTGCCCGAAGATTCTCATAATCCTTTTCAGAAAAATATCCCGCCCTAACCAGAATAGAGTTTTTGTTTATATAGCCAATCCCAAAAATAACAGTGTCGGCTTCTTCGGCTAAATCCAACACCTCTTTAATTTTGGAATCCTGCATAATTGTATTGGCAATCTCTGCATTATCCACAAAAGAAGGAACATTTAGGAAATATCCCACAGCATCATAATTTTCAGCAAAATTGATTAAAATCTTTTCACTCAATGTCGATATATTCTTACGGGCCACACCACCGTTCAATTGAACAATCTTGACACCCTTTTTGGGAGAGAGCTTCAGGTTCTCCGACATATAAGTCATCGTTTCTCCCCAGGACACACCGATAAGATCACCGTCGGAGATAATGGTATTCAAATATCTTGATAACCCATCCGACACACTGGACAAGATCAGGCGCTCATCTCTGGAATACGACTCTGCTATATAAATATGCTTCAAATTAAAAACATCTTTCAGCTCTTTTTCCAGTTCTTCCATTACCAATGTCGGAAAATCGAGATTTATTTTCACATAGCCCAGTTCCTTGGCTTTGTTGAGGAGCCTGGAAACGGTTGATTTAGAAATTTTTTCTGTTTGGGCAATTTCATCCTGTTTCATATCCAGAAGGTAGTACTTCTTAGTAACCCTTACCAATAATTTAAACTCTTCATTCGACATAGAATGCTCCTCTTTAGTATGAAATGAAAATAAATTTAATTACATAAAACAAATTTCAAGATCATTCTTTATATCTGTATTGTACACTATATCCGCAGATACTGTAAATCATTCTGTCATCTGGACGAAAGCCGGAATAATGCTAATTACCAAAATATGAGTTATACTAATAAAGAAAGTTTCTCCAACTATTATTTCTGCTACAGTTATGTGAGGAGATGCTATATGCAGCTTTTACCCTACCATGAAGTTCTAGAGGCTCTATCCAGTAACAATATTCAGTCAATGGAAAAAGCCCGTGAGATCTGCTCTATCTTTTGTCAGAGCCATCCTGATAGCCTTGTCTGCCTGAGTCTGTTAGGAGACATCGAATATAGACTGACCCATTTTCCGGAAGCAGCAGAATATTTTGAGAAAGCGCTGAAGCTTCAGCCCAATTCTCCTGAACTATACTATAATCACGCCCAAGCCCTCGTAATGCAGGGAAAATATACCGAAGCCGCCCAAACCCTGCAACAGGCCGCCCAATTCATTCCGGGAAGCCCGGATATCTACTACTTTCTCGGCTGGGTTCATGACCAGCAAGGAAATAAACAGGACGCGCTGGAAGCTTATCAACAGACTCTCACCCTGGCGCCGGATCATCTGGAAGCTCTAAACGGCCTGGGAATCCTTCTTATGGAGAAAGCACAATTAACTGAAGCCATCGAGTATTTTCAACGTGTATTGTCTATTGATCCTGATTATTTTTATGCGTTAATTAATCTCGGCAGTATTTATCACTGCCAAAATGATTTTACGAAAAGCATCGCCCTATTTAAACGAGCTTTGGTGCTTCAACCGGACTATCCCATAGCCCTCAACAATCTTGGCGTTGCCTTGCATTCTACGGGCGACTTGGCGGAAGCCGTTACGATCTACAGACGTTCCCTGGCTTTGTCTCCTGCCAATCCGGAACCTCACGTAAACTTAGCTATGTCTCTTCTGAGCACTGGACAACTTGAAGAAGGCTGGCGTGAATTCGAATGGCGACTGGAACTCATCAAACCCTTTTCCAATCGAGAAAAAACCACTAAACCCCGCTGGCAAGGAGAGGCTATCCCTGGCCGCATCTTGCTAATTCGCGGTGAACAAGGCTATGGGGATACCTTGCAGTTTTGCCGGTATGCGTCAATGGCCGCCGACCAAGGACTTCGCGTAGTGCTCGAGGTACAACCGCCGCTGGTGAGACTGCTTCATTCTTTGCTGAACGTTGAGGTAATCCCCTATGGCGAACCGTTGCCCGATTTTGATTATTATTGTCCAATGCTGAGCCTGCCGCTGGCCTTTCAAACCCGCTTGAATACGATCCCTCACACAGTTCCCTACCTTTCCATACCGCCAGAGGATATTGAAAAATGGCACCGCCAGCTGCCGCCAGCCAGGAGAACTAATTTGAAGGTTGGTATCGTATGGTCTGGTAAACAAAGAGATGCTTCTATTGAACTCTCCTCTGCCGATACCAGACGGTCTATCCATCCATCTTGGCTTGCCCCTATCTTATCCGTTGATTTTGTTCAGTTCTATAGTTTGCAAAAGGAAGGACCGCCGGCTCCGCAAGAGTTCCCTCTGGTAGATATGATGAACGCTTGCAATGATTTTGCCGATACGGCTGCTCTAATTGCCAATCTGGATCTGATCATCACTGTGGATACTGCCGTATGCCATCTTGCCGGAGCCATGGGAAAACCGGTATGGCTGCTTGTCCATTTCAATAGCTGCTGGCGCTGGCTGCAGCATCGTCAAGACAGTCCATGGTATCCTACGTTACGGTTATTTCGCCAACCACAGCCCAATGACTGGACAAGTGTCATCAACGGCGTAGAAGCTGCCTTACGGCAACTTCTAAAGGAAACCAGCGAACAGATAAGGCTGACCAAAAATAAATAAAACAGATTATTGGCTTACTTTGTCGACAGCACTAGACTGACTTGGGGTCAGTCTTTTTTTTGCGTATATACAACCATTGCTGATACAACCGGTTAGCACTAGGGCTAATTTAGCTTATATTCAAGGAATAGAAGCGACAATCGAATTACATACTAGAGAAAAAAAGAGGTGATATGATGGATAAAACTGCATTAATTTTAGTTATTATTGGCGCCCTCAATTGGCTGTTAGTCGGCTTGTTTCAATTCGACTTAGTCGCCACTATTCTTGGCGGTCAACAGTCCATGCTTAGCCGCATTGTATATTCATTAGTCGGTCTAGCAGGTCTCTGGTGCATTAAATTAGTGTTTTCCAGTCATGAGTCCTTACCGCAACCGGCGATGAAACCGGCAGAAAACCAGGATGATAACGGACAAAATCCGTAATCTCCTTCTTTATTCGTTAATACCCTTGTCTTACAGGCCAGTTACCTTTAGCTGGCCTGTTTTTTATGGCCGTTTTTTTACCTGACACCACATAATCTGCTTTGTTGAATTTCATATAGACACATATAGTGAAAAACGTTATTGCTTTTCAGGTAATATTCAGATTCCTATAATATGATATTGGAGTTTTAAACTACTAGAAAGTCATTGAGGAAAAAACTATGAAACTAATAAATGAGATCCTCCAATATACCGAGGCACATGATCTTTATCCAGATATAAGAGTGGTGGATGCTGTCCCCTACCCTAATTTAGTGATTGAAGGAAAAGAGTATTTATGTTTTTGCTCAAATAATTATTTGGGACTTTCCATCCATCCGACAGTAAAAAGAGCCGCCATGGAAGGAATTCAAAAATACGGGATTGGTACCTGCGAATCCCGTTTTATTGCCGGGAATATCAGAGTGCTGGAAGAGCTGGAACAGGAACTGGCAAAATTTAAAGGACGCGATGCTTCGCTTACGTTCGCCACCGGGTTCTTAACCAATTTGGGAGTCATACCTGCCATCATGGATAATCCCGATCCGTTCGGGATTTATGATATCCCGCTGCCTATCAACGATGAAGATAATCTGATTATCAGCGATTTTCTCAATCACCAAAGCATTCGCGAAGGTTGCCGAATCAGCCGCGCCCAGGTAAAAAACTATATTCACAAGGATATGAATCATCTGGAAAAAATTCTAAAACGCTATAAAGACAAACGCAAACTCATTATAACTGACGGTGTCTTTAGTATGGACGGCGACATTGCGCCGCTTGCCGATATCATTAGACTGGCACGCACCTATGATGCCATGGTGATGGTGGATGATGCTCATGGAACAGGCGTACTGGGGGAAAACGGCAAAGGAACAGCCGAGTACTTGGGCTTGGAAGGACAAGTCGATATTGAAATGGGCACCCTGAGCAAAGCCATAGGGGCAATCGGCGGCTTTGTCGCCGGTTCGGAGAGTCTGATAAAATATCTCAAGTTAAGATCCTCCTCTTTTATCTACACCTCTGCCATTCCGCCGGAACAGGCTTGCGGAATTTTAGCCGCATTAAAGCTTATCCAGGCAGAACCTTCCCTGCGCGAGAACTTATGGCGTAATGTCCGCCGGTTAAAAGCCGGATTAGCTTCGCTGGGGTTCAATATAGTCAATTCCGAGACACAGATTATCCCGATTATTATCGGCTCTGAGCAAAAATGCGTGGATGCATCTCGCTATCTCTTTGAACATGGCATTCTGGCTCCTGCCATAAAGTATCCGGTTGTAAAGAAAAATGAAAGCCGAATCAGACTGACAACCATAGCGACTCACACAGAAGAACAAATTGATAAAGCCCTTGATATTTTCTCTAGTATGGGCAAAAAATTCAGTATCATATAAAATACAGGCAGAAATCCCCCCCTATTAAAAAAAACGTGCCGCAAAACGTTTCTCAGGAAACGCAATGCGACACGTTTTTTTTAATATAAAAATAGAATTCAAGCATTACAGCTATCTTTCAGGACTTCCTGTGGATCATAGGTTCACCGTCAGGGTGCATCCTCCACTTTAAGTTTTGCAATAGATTTCTCATAATTTTTTTCAAGCATATCGGCATTGTGCAGATAATCAGTATCTATTTTTACCCCTTGTATCGCTGCCACTTGTTTACGCATATCTAAAATGTCGGGCAGCCAATAGCTAAGATTATCTATATATACCGGCTTGCCTGAAACCATTTCTGTTTTCAAACCGTTTTTATAGGCATCTTTCGCTATTGAGACCAGGCTTAGCATATCAGTTAACGGTATATCGGTTTGAAAAGCCCGGTTCGCTTCTTTAACCGCACCGGGAAGCTTCGTAAAAATAGAAGGGCTAATGATATCCTCCAACAATGCCTTGGCAAACTTTTGCTGCCGTTCAATCCGTCCGATATCCCCCATTTCATCATGACGAAACCGCACATACTCCAGAGCCGTATTTCCATCCATATGCTGCAACCCCGGCTTAAGATCAATTAAGCCATCGTTATCCACTTCCCCTTCATCATAGGGATCATAATAATACATACGCTTGTCTACATTGATATCCACTCCGCCCAATGCATCGATGACCTTTTTAAATCCATCCATATTAACGGCTATATAGTAGTCAATGGGAATTCCCAGAAGGTTGGCCACTGTTTGCTCAGCTAACTGATGGCCCCCGTAAGAATAGGCGTGTCCGATTTTATTCCATTCATGGTCGGGAATAGCAACACGGCTATCCCGGGGTATCCACAACATAGACACGTTTTTACTGTCTGTATCCACCGTCATGACACAAGTAACATTCGAACGGCCAATATCATTTTTCCGTTCGTCAATACCTAATACCAGAATATTAATTTTGCGGTTTGCTAAATGTTCTATCGTTTTTTTACTCATACCCGACTGACTGGAAACACCGGAAGAATCGCTTGTCCAATATAAATATGCCATGGTTGTCAGCGGTACGGTAATCAATATAAAAAGCAATACCCAAAAAAGTTTGGTCGGGCGCATCCGCCTTCTTCTTGGTTTATCATTTGACGACATAAAAACACTCTCCCACAAACACCAATCTTAATTTAAAAAAGAAAATAACTGCCTAAGACAAGTATACCGACTAACCAGCAGTACCAGGCAAAGGGCCGCATCGCACTGATCTCATTCGTATGGAACCACTTCATCAAGGCCCATACGCTTATATACGCCGCAATTCCGGAAGCCACACCGCCCGCCAGGGAAACTTGCAGTAAATCACCCAAACCGGTATGCATAAGCCGGGGAACTTCT
This sequence comes from Propionispora vibrioides, assembly GCF_900110485.1. Lineage (NCBI taxonomy): Bacteria > Bacillati > Bacillota > Negativicutes > Selenomonadales > Sporomusaceae > Propionispora > Propionispora vibrioides. The sequence goes on from NZ_FODY01000026.1 coordinate 53,382, forward strand.
ACAATGCCAGCCCCGATAATAATCGGAGTTGCCAGCAACATGGAAAACCGCGCCGCTTCGGCATGTTGTAGCCCTGCCCAAAAACCGGCTGTCATGGTGGCACCAGAGCGGGAAAAACCGGGAACCAGTGCCAATGCCTGAAATAAACCGATCACTGCCGCTTCTTTGTAGCTAAGATCACGTATCTGCTTCCTGCCTTGTACACGCATCTTTTCGCCCCAGTAAAGCAAAAAACCATTGACAATCAAAAAGAAGGCAGCACTGCTCACACTGCTAAACATCATCCTTAGCGGTTTCTCCAGAGTAATGCCAATCAAGCCGGCGGGAATGCATCCAACCAAAATTAAATACAGCAGTTTTCTATTCTCTTGGTCAGCTTTAAATAGGGAAGCAATGATCCGTATCCATTCTGTGCCAAAGAATAGTAACAGCGCAACCGCGGTTCCTAAATGAAGCATAACTAGAAATGGCAGGAAATGTTCTTTTAAAAAATTTGGATCCAGATTCCAATGAAAAAAGTACGGTGTCAGCACTCCATGGGCAACACTACTAATGGGGAAAAGCTCGGTAATCCCCTGAACAATTGCAAAAGCAATTGTTTGAAATATAGTCAAAATAGTACCTCCTGCTTACTTTTCAAATTACGCTATAAGACTTAATTAACTACTGCTCAATTAATCCCTTAACATTATACCTCTCCCTTAGACATCATAAAACATTTTTTTCAACATTTACTTTTAATCATGTCAAACTTAGTTTTTTCTTATTTACTGATAAGGACAGAAAAATGGCTCTAGCTATCATTTTTCATCGCCAAATGAAAGGAAGCAGAAATTTGCCAATGGCAAATTTCTGCTTCCGCGAACAAACATAGGGTGCAATGGAGACGTCGGTCAATACCTCTGTTACTCAATACGTGTCTTTATTGGCTGCATCTTTTACGCTAACTCCCAGAACAACCGGTGTAGAACGATAACCAACGCCCATGCGGTCAATTCCCATATCAATAAGCTTAAAGAAGTGCTCTTGATCACGAATTCCGCCGGATCCTTTAATTTTGCAGCGTCCCTGAGCCACATCCAGCATGGCCTGAATGACCGCTACCGTAGCACCATCACTTTTGCCACCCGTATAAAACCCGGTTGAAGTCTTCACAAAATCGGCACCTGCAGCAATGGCCGCTGCCGTAGCCTTCTTAACCTGTTCAATAGTCAACGCATCCGTTTCAAAGATTACCTTCACTTCCGTCCCGTATTTATGGCATACGTCACAGACCGCCTTAATATCTTCTTCTACTTCTTTCCACAGTCCACTGCGAATCCAGCCATAGTTGGCTACGATATCAAGCTCAAAGATATCGCCCCGTTTGCAATATTGTTCTGCTTGTATTACTTTGGAAGCTGTAGTGGATAACCCAAACGGGAAGTCGCATACGACACAAATTTTGGTCTCCGTGCCTTTCGTCAATTCTGCGGCAATATCTAAAGATGCCGGATTAACACAGACCGTTTTACAGCCAAAATCTATGCCTTCCTGAATATATTTTTTAATCTCTTCCTGAGTAAACTCCGGTTTTAAAACTGATTGGTCAATATAAGCTGCAAGTTCCCTTAGCGACATTTCACACGCTTTTTTTTCTGGTTTCATAGCAGATCCTCCCCAATAAACATTTTATTGATATATATCAAATGTATCATACATTTATGATATATCATATATCATTTACTGTCAATATGTTTATAAAAATCCCTAACCAGCCCAAACTAGGTATTTTCCCAGCACAAAACAATTAGGCCTACCCTTGAAACCAACGCTGTGTTTGCAAGAATAGGCCGTAACGCTCTGCTGTTTATATAAAAGTCTTAAGTGGAAAACTTAATAATCGGATATCGCTTTACTGATACTCATACTACTTCCACAGTTGTGCCCGTATGTTTCACACTCTCTTTAACCGACAAAGGAGGTTCCTGGGTAGTAAGGAGTACATCTACTTTTTCAAAAGAGATTACTTTGAAGCTGCTCGTTTTATTAAACTTTGCACCGTCGGCCACAACACAAACAAAAGCCGCCCGTTCGGCTACTTTTCGCTTGATACAGGCATCCTCATCATCCACTACATAAATACCGTCCGCGGCTATGGCTGCCGCCCCTAAAAAGGCAATATCAAAACGGATATCCTCAATTTGCATAATCGTTTTACTGCCATACAAATAGCGATTTTTGGGCTCTAACTTACCGCCCAGCAGATGAACCTCACCCTGTTTCCCGGCTAATGCTTCCATATTATCCAGCGAGTGGGTAAAAGCCAGCACATTTTCGTCCAGATACTGGCACAAAACCTGAATCGTTGTTGATACATCAAAAAAGCATGTTTGCCCCGCGGAAATATACTTCAGTGCATATTTTCCCAAACGTATTTTAGCTTCGGAATTAATGGAAAGCCGTTTTTTATAATCCTTAACTTCATCTTGAATAGCAGGCAGCGCAATGCCGCCATGGGTCCGTATGGCAAAGCCCTCATTCACCAGCTTAACAATATCCCGCCTGGCCGTGTCCCGGGATATTTGAAAGGCCTGCATGATTTCCTGATTGGACAGCACTCTTCTGTCTTTTAACATATTTACTATTTCATATATACGTTCTTCTTGAAACATAATGACTTCCTTTCTGTCCGTTACAAGAATTAAACGGCAGCCTTACTATCATCACGTCTATAGTTCTAGAGCAGCTACAAAAATATCCTCTATTTATTCCAAATGGACATTCAAATTCAGTTCCACGGCCATTTGCCTGGTTGCTTCCAATAGCGTTTCATCACATTCCAGACCGGTTGTTATCGGGTATTCCAGGCCAAGACGCCGGTACTTTCCGGCCCCCAGGGCATGATACCTTAATAGATCAACTCGTATCACCCCTTTTCCCAGCTCTTTAATAAAGTTAAGCCTCTTTTTTATATCGGTGAACTGATCATTCCAGCCCGGCACAATGACCAGGCGAATGATCATTTCTTTATTCATTTGGGCAATATTCCGTGCATTGGCTAAAATCATTTCATTACCTGCTCCTGTACAGGCTATGTGGATATCCCGGTCAAAAGCCTTGATATCATACAGAACCAGGTCGACAGCTTCCACCACCGGTTTCAACTCGCCCCAGGATAAACAGCCTGCCGTATCCAATGCCACATGGACACCCTGCTGCCGCAATAGATTTGCAGCTTCTACGACAAAATCCCCCTGCAGGGCCGGTTCACCGCCCGAAAAGGTAACTCCGCCGGCAGACTGGTCATAAAACACTTTATCTCTGAGCAATTTCCCGACCAGTTCTTCACTGGTTATCTCATACCCGACTTTTTCAAAAGCTTCCCGGGGACAGATATCCATACATTCGTCCATATTAATACAGCGTGCCCGGTCAATCTCGCAACCTACTTCCGCAAATTTGATCGATTGATTGCTGGCAATGCTTACGCAGGCGCCACAATGAATACACCGGTTTTCAAAATGCATATACTTTATCCCCGGTTCCATAAGTTCCGGATTGGAACACCATTTACAACGCAAATTACAGCCTATGCAAAATACGGTACTGCGAATTCCCGGACCATCTTTGGTAGAGTATTTTTGAATCGTTGAAATTAATCCTTTTGTACTCATATCAGGACCAGGTATTTTCCGTGCGGGCGATAATGGCATCCTGGGCCTCCGGCATTAAGGAGACGAACTGAGCGCAATAGCCCGCGACCCGCACAATTAAATCGGTATAGTTTTCCGGATTTTTCTTTGCATCCAGGAATGTCTTCGTATCAACAACGTTAAATTGGTTATGATAAATTCCCTTTAACAGGCTCGCTTTGAGAAAATCTACGAATTTTTCCAGATTCTCATCATCCGCCAGCGCACCGGGGGCAAACCGCATATTTAAGAGCTGGCCGGCAGCCACCTGATCATTGGGAAGTTTGGCAACCGAATTGATTACCGAGGTCGGTCCATTCCGATCCGTTCCCTGTGTGGGTGAGCAGCCCTCATTTAACGGGCTTTTGGCTTTCCTGCCGTCCGGAGTTGCTCCTACATCCAGTCCATTGGGCACATAGGAAGTGATGTTACTGGTAGACATGGTATAGCAGCTTACCTCCGGTCCTTTTCCATAGCGTTCCGTCTTATAGTCCGGCAGCAACTTCAGATAGGAATGAAAGACATCATTCACGATACTATCCACATAATCTTCATCATTCCCGAATTTAGGCACTTGTTTTACCAGCTTGTGAACATAAGCCGCCGCTTTGCCCTCCCAGTTCGCTTTCATTGCCGTTAAGAGCTGTTCCCAGGTCAGTTTCCGGTCTTCAAATATCAAATTCTTTATTACCGCCAGTGAATTACCGACCACACTGGGTCCAATATTGGATTGGGAGATGACATCATATTTGCAGCCGCCATTTTTTAACGTCTTGCCAAGGTGCATGCAGTTATCGACAAAGCAGGAGGCAAACGGATCGGCATCATAAACAACTAAGGCACGGTCACAAATCGAGTCGCATTGTACAGCCAAATCGGAATAAAATTTCAGCATGTTTTCCCAGGCCGCCCAAACCTCCTCGTAACTTTTATAGTCAACTTCCGGTCCTGGTTTGCCGTTAATGGCAACCAATTGGATGCCCGAAGCCGGATCCATACCATTATTTAATACAAGCTCCAATACTTTTCCCCAGTTCACATAGGTCATTCCGGTTGAACGATGCCCGTATTTTCCCGGCACACCGGTCTCCACGCAGCCAATGGCGCAATAATCCAGCGCATCCTCCTGAGGAATCCCTAAGTCCATAAGACCCTTTACCGCGACCTCGTCATTGAACATCGACGGCATTCCACAACCGGTACGGATCAGCTTTGCCGCCAGGCGCAACAAATCCCGGGGCGTATCCGTGTTGTAGCGCATCGAAAAATTAGGTTCGGCCATTTTGGTCAGATTCATGGCCTCAATACATAAATAGGACAATTCATTGGTTCCGTCTGTCCCGTCTGGTTTACGGCCGCCAATCATCAGATTGGAATATAGCGGATAACCCTGGGAGAATTTCGTGTGTCCATAGGGTCTTACCTTGTTGTTGCTGCTGTTCATTAAAAACATATGGGTAATGATTTCGAGTGCTTTCTCCTGGGTCAATATTCCTCTTTTTATGTCCTCTCTATATAAATCGTACATATACTGATCAAATCTGCCATAGCAGAAAGAGTGCCCATTGCTTTCGATCATTTGCAGCATATGCACCAGGTAACAGGTCTCGCAGCCCTCATAGAAACTCTGGGCGGGTCTTTCCAGCAATGTTTCACACATGCTTCCCATTTGTAGAAGTTCTTGCCGGCGTTTCTTATCCGTTTCCGTCTCAGCCATCTTATAAGCTAATGCCGAGTATCGCTTAATAAATTTCAAAGCACCTTCTAAGGCAATGACCACGGCCTGATAGAAAATTACGTTTTCTTCAGATAAACCCTCGTTTTTCAATTGCCTTTCCGCTTCTTCCACTATACCCCGGAATCCCTTCTGGAGAATCAATTCATGCTTAGGTACAATATGGCCGTCCCCCGACATGGAAATACCACCTCGGTGCAGCACACTTTGTTTTTCGGCCTGCCTAATGCTGTCAGGTGTATTTCTCAATACTTCATCTTCATGTGTATATCCCTGCCAGTCGGGCGCAATGCTTTTTAGATCTTGCTTTACTTCTTCCGAAATCTGAAAAACATCACCGGCCCGTTTATCGAACTCATCCAATTCTTTAACTACCCATTGAATTGAATATTCGGGGAAAATAGGCGCTGCAAAATTACGGCTTGCCTGATTACCAAAGATCAAACTGTCATCTTGAATATAAATCGTCATATTTCCCAGTATGTGGGCAAATGCCCTGGCCTTACGTAAAACATAATCTTCGCCTTCTGTTGTCCGGAACGATTCTGTAATTAACACGGCACGCTCACTGCAGATACTGGCTGTCCTTTTTTCCATGATCTGCTGTAAACGGCGGACTCTTGCCAGATCTATATCATCATTGCGGGGAACAAATTCTAAAAATGTTTTCATTGTTACCACCTCTGAAATTATTTATATTTATATAATAAGTAATTATAAGCATTTAATCAATATTTTTCGCTTATTTATCTGTATAAATCTATAATATTCCCCGATATACTTAAAACCACTTATATATTGACATGGTTTTACTCTACATTCTTGCCATTAGTTAAAATCAAATTTTATTGAATAAATTACTTGATACAAATATATCATACATATTTACATATTAATATTAATAACACTATAATGAAATTATATAAAAGCAACTTAATTCTCAGCAAGATAACCGTCTTCTATTCCTGTTGCATGTTATACCCACAGTGTACAAGAAAATAAAGAACCAGGAGAGATCATATGCCAGCTAATACCTTAAAGTTTACTATTATACACGAGAGCACAGTCCCCTTATATTATCAATTGTTCACTCAACTTAAAAACGAAATACAAAACGGCACGTTAAAGCCGGGTGACCTGCTTCCGCCGGAAAGTCAGCTCTGTTCACAATACAGCCTGAGTCGTTCCACGGTTAGACAAGCCCTGAATCAATTGGTGGAAGAGAATCTTGTCCTTAGACGAAGAGGTAAAGGCTCTTTTGTTGCAGAAAAAAAACTTAGCAGAAACTTAAATCATCTCTACAATTTCACTGAAGACATGTTTGAGTTGGGGATATATCCACATTCACAGGTTTTAGAACATGCGGTTGAGTATGCGACAGGTGAAACAGCTAAAGAATTAAAGCTTAATGAAGGAACGAAAGTATTCAAACTTACCAGACTGAGATTGGCCAATACGGAACCCTTGTTACTGGAAGTCACCCGTATCCCGCTCTATTTGTGCAACGATATTGTCAATGAAGATTTCTCCAATACTTCCTTATACAATTATTTGAAATCAAAATATGATCTAAATCTCCATAAAGCAATTGAAACCTATGAGGCGGTTAAATTAAATAAAGAAATGGCTCAACTGTTAAATTGCAAATCCGGAGCCAGTGCCTTTAAAATCCAACGCATTGCCTATCTGGATTCAGGCATCCCCTTTGAATTAACCAACTCCTATCAAAAGGGAACAGCCTGTAAATTGAGACTGGAGCTATATGCTAATCAAAATAAGGTGAATTTTTCCAGAGAAACGACGTTAGAAAAGCGAAGTAATAACAATTAAGATACTAATACCGGAAATCATTATAATGAAGCAAATAATGTTTTCTGATTACCGTTTTCTCTTGCTTTTTAACAGGACCACAGTTGATAATCAAAACAGCCTGCTATCCGTCAGCGGATAACAGGCTGTCTTGGTTATAAGCCGAATATGGCAAACAGCACAGAAAAAAGCAATGAGCCACCCCATTGCCTTGTATAAATTTTATTATATTATGCAATTCTCAGACTCATGACCAGATAATCTTGCAACCGTAGGATCGGCCATCCCCTAAAATTAAGTTTGCAGTATTTTGATAAGCCTGCTATAACTCATCAACAAAAAGGAAATCTGCAAACTTATCCGAAGTAATTGAAAAGCTAGATAAACTGTAAACGCTGACCTTCTACTAAAAATCCGTTATTTATTCCCGATTTCCTTACCGATAGCATATGCTTTGGCAACTTGTTTCCCAATACCATAGTAATTCATACTATCGGGAGCAAATAGTAATGGTTTTATCTGTTCGATAATCGGCTGATTTTTTTCTTGAATCGTATCGTCAATTTTTGCATCCAAAACCTCCCCGATGAACTGAGTATGTAGGCCTAATTCCACAACCTGTATAACCTTACACTCTAGATTGACCGGAAATTCTCTGATATATGGGGCATCAACCATATTGCTTTTTACCGGAGTAAGTCCAGTCTTAGCGAATTTGTCTTCTTTTCTTCCGGATTCCATACCAAAATAATCGGCTTCTTTCACATATTGTTCTGAAGGAATATTGATTGTAAAAGCCTTTCTAGCCATAAGATTTCCATGAGTATAGGTAGCCTCACGTAATGAAACCGCAACACAAGGTGGAAGTGAGCAACAGACACCACCCCAGGCAGCGGTCATGGCATTCGGCTTACCTTCATTGTCATAAGTACACACGACCAAAACCGGTGTCGGATAAAGCATTGTTTTCGCACCCAAACTTTTTTTCATAGCTCTCACCTCTTAAAAAATATTATCTTCCGGATTATCTAAACTTTGCTATAGTATATCTTGCACTGTGATGCAATAAACATCAGTATGAATTTCTGACAATAGCCGAATATGATATAGCCCTTCCCCTGGACGTCCCATTTCTGCTTATTTGGGAGATAACCTACTTTGTCTGACCCTCCCGAAGCTTTAGCCTGAACACCAAACAGGTCTAGCAACTCATATGGCTATGATTAATAGTAAATGCAAAATTATGAGAAAGTATTCCACTGCGCCCAATACGTCATACACATTTTATATTTCTGTTACCTTATAGCTCAAATAAAGTAGAACCACCTTATTTTAAGATTGGAGGTAAATAAAATGAACTTGACATATTTCCCACGGCGACATTACACGCAAGGCCAGACGCCATTAGAGAAATTAACCCGCTTCTCTCAAGCTATTGGTGGCCCCAATATTTATATTAAGCGCGACGATTTACTGGGATTAACCGAAGGTGGCAATAAAACGCGCAAGCTTGAATTTCTAATAGCCGATGCATTGGCACAGGGAGCCGACACCTTGATCACTTGCGGTGGCGTACAGTCCAATCACTGTCGCTTAACACTGGCAGCTGCCGTGAAAGAAGGACTAAAATGCCGTCTGGTCCTGTCAGAAATGGTTCCGGGGAGTTACAACCCGCAAGCAAATGGAAATGTATTGCTTTATCATCTGCTCAATGTAGAAAAGGTCAACGCCGTTCCATGGGGAACCAACCTAATGGCCGAAATGCAAAATGCTGCTGCCGAAGCCATCGCCGAGGGCCGTAAACCTTATATAATCCCAATGGGTGGTTCTAACCACCTGGGAGCCCTCGGTTATATTGCCTGTGCTGAGGAAATAATGGCTCAAGCCTTTGCCGCAGGCCTCCCTATTCATCACGTTGTGCTTCCTGACGGTAGCGCTGGTACCCATAGCGGTCTATTGCTGGGGTTCTGGGGCAACAACTGTCACATTCCAGTGACCGGAGTTAGTGTTCTCAATCCTAAAATCGTGCTGGAAAATAGGATCGCCGAATTGATGCAACAGACTGCTGATTATATGGGAGTCAATCTAAAAATAGCTCCGGACAAAATCGTTTGTGTTGACGAATACATAGGCCCGGGGTATACGCTGCCTACAGCAGACATGGTCGACGCTGTCAGATTACTGGCCAGCACTGAAGGTATTTTACTGGACCCAACTTATACAGGAAAAGCGATGGCTGGATTGATCGGTCTTGCTAAGCAAGGCTACTTTAAAAAGAATGATAATGTTCTTTTCTTACATACAGGCGGACTGCCTGGTTTATATGCCAATACTCCCTTATTTACGCCTTGAGTTGATTTTCCCCACGGCAGACATTAAATGAAAGGAAGCAGAATATGATAGTTTTCTGCTTCCTGAACAAATATAGTGGACAATGGGAACATTCCCCTTTCGCCCAAAATTTTGTATGAAACTCCTATTTCTATGTTTAATACATTGCAGAGCCACTCCCAAGAGGCATTATTTAAATCCCATTGCCTGTTTTACAACTTCCATTTGTTCTATGGAGGTCAACTTCTCTAAAAGTTTAAAAGCTACACCGGCAGCAGTCTCCGGACAATAAGAGGTAATGATATTTTTATCCACCGCAATAGGTTCATTTCTTACATCAACATTAAATTCTTTCAACTGCTTTTGGCGATATGCATCCCGTAGATGATATGTTGTAGCTTTTCTTCCCGTTAACACCCCGCTTTTCCCCAAAGGCAGCGCCGCTACGCAAATTGTGGCAATTATTTTTTGTTGTTTATCGAACTCACGAATTAGATTTAAGAACCGTTCATCATAGGCTTCTTCATAAAATCCAAATTCCTCAAAACCGCCCGGAATCGCCAACGCATCATAATCATTACTATTTATCTCTTCAATTGTCTTATCAACCAAAATGGGAACGTTAAAAGTACTGGTTACCTCTTTTTGAAATCCGCAGGTAACAACCGGCACGTCATATCCATAATCATTTCTCGCCCATCCCAAAACATCAACGAAAACGCTAAACTCCATCGTTTCGAATCCTTTTAGCGCAAATAGTAAAGTTTTCATTGTATGTCCTCCATAAACAAAATAAACAAATATACAGCGATTTCTTTAGATTCTTAGCTGTACATTTAATCTTTTGATTTCCTTTGGAACTATCTTAGCTTCTGGATAAGGGAAGTCCTGCTAAATTTTGTATTAATTTTACAAATCAATAGTCATTTTACTCAAAGACATCACTTTCCCTTTTGATTTTTCAATGCCTTACAGTCCCGCCCACACAATACAATACAAAAGCCGCCCTCACTTTGAGAGCGACTTGGTTTCGCAAATTATTATCCTATCATATTATGCAGCAAAGACCTGCAAGCTTTGTCCCGCCTAACAATTAATTCTTACTGCATGAATGAAATCTTATATCGCCTAGCTGCAAGCTTTATTATTATTCGATAGAACCTTTCATTGCGTTATATAACTTTTCGGCATACATGTCAATTTCATCCCGTGACATACGCAGGCGGCTTGCGGAAGTGCTGTAGCCAATTTCCGTTGTGCCTTCTTCCAGCCCCTTAAAAATGCCGTCGGCAAAGGCATCCAGCGGTTCCACATGCGTCTGCAGCCATGTTCCGTTTAAATCCGTATCCACTGCCGGCGGAACGACTTCGATCACTGCTACGGATGTAGCGGAAAGCTGGTATCTTAAGCACACGGTGAAAGAATGAAGCGCCGCTTTCGAGGCCGAGTAAATCGGCGTAACCGCAAGCGGTGTAAACGCCAGTCCTGACGTCACATTAATTATCGCCGCTTCTTCTTTTTCGGCAAAGAATGGTGCAAGCAGCATAGAAAGATGAATAGGCGCTTCCAGATTTGCGGTAATTTCTTTACCGAAATGGCTCCAATTGTGCTTGGCGTCTGCTTTTAACACATTGAACCGCTGTAGAATTCCTGCATTATTGACTAATACATTGATCTTGGGATAATTCGCGGTTACCCAGTCAACTAATGCGATCCGCTCGGCTTCTATCGTTAAGTCACAGGTACGGGTAACGATACCCGGAAATCTTTCTTTGGCCTCTTGCAGCACATTTTCCCGGCGCCCGCAAATAATAACTTGGTTTCCTCTTTTTATAAAGCGTTCTGCAAAAGCCAACCCGATTCCCGAGCCTCCACCAGTTATGAGTATTGTGTTTCCCGACATTTTCATATTTCTTTTCCCTCTCCTTAAATTACTTGTTAGCTTATTTTTTTACCGCTACCGTAAAACCGTCCCCAATTGGCAGCAACGTACTCTCAAATTGCGGACAATCGGCAATTTTTTTATTGAAGGCATCTAATGGCTCACACATGGAGTTCAAGTAGCCACACTCAGGATCAAAATCAAATACAGGAAACAGTGTATCTTCAGCCACCAGCAAGCCACCTGGCTTAAGCAACCTAAGATAGTCCTCAAGCATTTCGCCATATAGCTTTTTATCTCCCACATCCTGGAAAATAAGATCAAACTCTTCACTCATCCCTGCGGTTACTGCGCGGGCTTCACCAATTTTAAGCTCAATCTGTTCTTTTACCCCTTCCCGTGCAAAATTCTTCGCCGCCTGTTCAGCCACTTTTTCATCCATTTCAATGGTAACAATAGTACCGCCATACTGCTTAATCACTTTGGCCATCGAAACCGTGGAAAAACCAATACTTGTACCAATCTCAAGAATTTTTCGCGGTCTGGTCAGCGTGATTAAGACTTGCAGCATTCTGGCAACATCGTCATCCACAACCGCCCCAAACTCCTTTAGCTCTGTAGCCTCAGTATATTGTTTTTGTGTTAATTTCCCTTTTTGATATAACCCTTCAATATAGGTGCCGATCTTGGCAAAATCCATTTTTTACTCCTCCTTGTTATATCTTTCATATGTTTAGTGGTGTCATCTGTCTACTGTTTTCATTCCCCCTTTAGTGTAACGTAATGAGCTATTTTGATGCTGCAGCGCAATATAGGTGGCCGCAATATGTTTGCAGCAGGGACCAGCGGAACAGGTACAATGTGACCAAAGTATGGCACCGTTATCATCCAGTTTTAAGGTAACAGTGTGGTTTTCTTCCAGGCGAATCATTGCCTGATAGGTTGTCGCCTCTGTCTTGGTGAATTGCTGCACTGCCCCGTTCCAGTAGTATTCAAAGCCTTGCTCCATGAGCTTGTTATGCATGTGCTTAGGCATCCTCCCGATTATTTTTTGTATACCGGTTTTTACCAGGCAAGAAAAGTGCCGTAATACCTAATACAAATAACATAGCAGCGACAGAATTAAAGGTGTCCCGGTACGCCAGTACGCTGGCCTGGTGAAGAAGCTGCTGATAGATCTGCCCCATGGCTTTTGCCGATGCTTCTGCTGCCGGTAGGCCTATATTTTGCATGGTCCGGGTATATGCAGAAAGCAAACTGCTATAGCCGTCTGAGGCTATTGTCAGGTGTTGTACCAAATTCGACTGCTCCATTTGCCGGTTATGCACAAGGATGCTTGTCGCTAAGGAAATACCGATACTGCCACCCAAATTGCGCAGTAAGGACACGATAGCGGAAGCGTTGCTGCTCTTTTCTCTGGGAATTCTGGAAAAGGCCAGCGTGGTTGCCGGGACAAACAGGAATGGCAGGCCGGCCGTCTGAAAGCACCGGGCAATCGCAAAGGTGGCATAATCGGTCTGCGGTGTGACTAAGCCTGTCAGCCACATACCGATAGCATTGATAAACAGGCCTAATGACATGAGATAGCGGGCTTCAATCCAATTAACCAGTTTCCCTACAAAGGGCATCATAAACAGCGGGAAAATAGCGCTTGGCGAAAGAACAAGGCCCGATAACGTGGCATTATAACCAAAATCCTCCTGTACCATCATCGGCAGTAATGAGGTGGCGCTCCATAGGGTAAAACCAACAAAGAAGAGGATAATCCCAGGCAGACTAAAACTGGGGATGGCAAGCAGCTTCAAATCGACAATCGGGTCCTTTTGCCGCAAAAGCCAATACACCGCCAGCAGGAGACTTATAAAGGAGATGCAGGCTAACGTTATAATAAAGGTACTGTCAAACCAATCTTCCTGCTGGCCCTTATCCAGCACAATTTGTAGAGCCCCTAGCCCTATCGCAATAAGTCCCAGCCCAATATAATCGATCGTGCCTTTTACTTTTTTTGTGTTTTCCGGTCCCTGTACAAGTACCTTTACTAAAAACATCGTTACTATTCCGATGGGGACATTGATTAAAAAAATCCAGCGCCAGCTATAATTATCCGTAATAAAGCCGCCCAGGGTTGGTCCGATGATCGGAGCCAGAACCATGGATAGACCGGTAATGCCGAAGGCTATGCCCAACTTTTCCGGCGGAAAACTATCCCGGATAATGGCTTGCTGAACAGGCTGCAGGCCGCCGCCGGCTACGCCCTGCAACAGGCGAAACAGGACCAGCATGGGTAATGAGGTAGCAATACCGCACATAAAGGAAGTAAAAACAAAGCCGCCAATGCAGAGCATAAAAAAGTTTTTACGTCCCATAACGCCTGACAGCCAGCCGGAAATGGGCATGACGATGGCATTCGATATGATATAAGCGGTCAGGACCCAGGTGCTTTCCTCTGTTCCAGCCCCGAGTGAACCCGCTATATGAGAAAGAGCAACATTGGCAATCGTTGTGTCGAGCAGTTCAATAAAGGCGGCTAAGCTAACAACACCCGATACTACATAGGGATTTATTTGGGCAGAAGAAGGCTCCATCATTTTGTGTCCATACTTTCTGTATGCACCGTGGGAACTACGGACATGCCCGGGCCAAGATGAAGCTGAACATCCGGTGAGGCATCAAACAAAATTTTTACCGGTACACGCTGTACTATCTTTACAAAGTTTCCTGTTGCATTTTCGGCGGGAAAAAGCGAAAAGCGGGAACCTGTGCCGGATTGAAAGCTATCTACTTTTCCCTGTAATACCACATCGGGATACGCATCAATACGGATGTCGACTGATTGACCGGGTTGCATATGTTCCAACTGGGTTTCTTTAAAATTGGCTACTACCCACAGGTCTGTGCCAATAAGCGAGGCCACTTGCTGACCTGTCTGTACATAATTGCCTAATTCGATATTGCTTTTAATCATACGGCCATCCATCGGTGCCATGACTTTCGTATTTGCTACATCACTTTCCGCCTGAGCCAGGTCCGACTCGGCCTGAGTGACCTGCGCCTGCAATTGTTCGATGGTATTGCGGGAAGCAGCGATTACAGTGGGAGCCGTAGAAGCTGATTTTAGATCGGCTCTTAGTTTTTCTAAGGCAGCGCGATCCGATTTTTCGGTAGCGATAGCCTGGTCCCATTGCTGCTGTGAGCAGGCACCGGCGGCAAATAAACTTTCCATGCGTTGCCTGTCACTGGCTGATTTTTCCCAAACCGCCTGAGCCGAAGCTACCTGGGCTGATGTAGCAGCTTCATTGGCCGGAGCAGAAATTGTGGTTGTTTCACTATTATGAACCGCTGCCGCCAGTGCGGCCCGAGCAGCAGCCAAGGCGGCCTTAGCATGATCACGGCGTAGCTGGTAATCAGTAGGGTCAATTTCCAGCAACACCTCGCCGGCTTTGACAAGCTGGTTATCTTGAACATATACATGTTTTACATAGCCTTGTACCTTCGGACTTACGACAACAGAGTGCCCCTCAATCGTCGCGCTGTCAGTAGCTATATCGTGGCGGTGAGAATAGTAGTAAAAGCCGGCCCCTAGAATGATGATCAAAGCAGCCAAGCCTATTCCAATATACCGGGGAGAGAGTTTCATACGGTCATCCTTTCAAAAAATTAAAAATGATTGTTACCGGAACAATAATTAGCCAAGCTAATTATTAAGGATAAAATAAAAATCCTATCAACTCCTTTATTGTAAAAGGTTAGCCAGGCTAACTAAATGAGAAAATAAAAACGGTGTATGATTAATTTTATGCTCATAGACCGATTTTTATTAACAACGCAAGTAAACGAGTGGTCTCTTCGTCGGTTAATTTTTGGGTGAGATTGGCGCAAGCCTGCCAATAGTGCGGCAGAACGAGATCCAGCATACGGTACCCTTTTTCGGTTATACTGACATTAACCATTCTTTGATCTTCAAGGCATACGGTTCTGGTAATCAATTGATGTTCTTCCAGCCAAATTAACTGTTTGGTTACCGATGCCCGCCGGATTCCCAGCTTATCAGCAATTTCCGAAGGCTGTAACGGCTGCTCCGTGCTTGTATCGAATAATAGCAAGAGTAACGTAAATTTGCTTTCGGAAATATGATATTTCTTCAGCGTATGATTTATCGCATCCAAAACATCGTCCGATATCTCTAACAATGCTTTCCCTAACTGGGCTCTTGGGTTAGGCGGAGTTGTAATCGTATGTTTTTCCATAAATACATTCCTTCGGCAATTAGTTTCCCTGGCTAATTAATAGTATAGCGATGCGAAAAAAGAATGTCAATAGCGAAAGCTCGCTCTACAACATAGTTGTGCAACTCATACTGTATACATACCGCCGGGCCATTGCTTATGGAATATTGTTAGCCTATAATAAGTCTATCTAAGAGAAAGTGAGGGAATCAAGGCTATGTTTGGTATTGTTCATTATGAAATGTTTCTTATCGCCGGCATCATTCTTAATATCACTCCTGGATCGGATACCATTTATATTTTAAGCCGGAGTATTGCACAAGGCCGTAAGGCCGGTATTTACTCTGTTCTGGGTATTACTGCAGGCTGCGCTGTCCACACCGTGCTGGCAGCTCTGGGACTGTCTGTTATTCTGGCACAGTCGGCCCTGGCTTTTATGCTTGTCAAAACAGCCGGTGCTCTCTATCTTGCCTATTTAGGTATCACCACGCTGCTCGCCAAAAATAGCACACTGGTTTCGCCGACTGATCAGGTCATGTCCATTAGAGAAACCTTCCTGCAAGGACTGCTAACCAATGTACTTAATCCTAAGGTAGCTCTTTTCTTTATCTCTTTTTTGCCGCAGTTTATCGACCCGCAAAACAACTATGGAATCGTGCCCTTTATTCTCTTAGGAATAACCTTCTTAACCACCGGTACTCTTTGGTGCCTGTTCCTGGTGTTTGGTTCTTCCCGTGTGACAGTTTTACTCCGCCAGAGCAGTAAAGCGGCCGCCAGGATGAATAAAATCTGCGGGGGTATTTATTTGCTGCTTGGAGTAAAACTGCTTACGGCTGAGCGGTGATGAGCGGCTATTTTTCAAGCTCTTTTTCGCAGCGAGGTAACCGTTTCTCCGCCGATCCCCCAGTTATCCGTAGCCACCTCATCAATCACGACAACAGTTGTTCGCGGATTTTTCCCCAGCACATCTATCAGCAGTTGCGTGGCTCCCTGAATTAATTGCGCTTTTTGCTCTGGGGTAGCTCCTTCTTTAGTGATCTTTATATTTACATAGGGCATTAAACCGCACCGCCTTTCTTATTCCTTCTTAATGTCATCAACACCAGCAGGGCAAACAATAAAACCACAACGGCAAATAGGCTGGGCATCATCATCCCAAAGTTTTTTTGTAAATACGCGGCTATGATCGGGCCGATAATCTGACCCAGGGCATAAATGGTCGTCAATTCTCCAATCGCCTGCATGGATGCTTCCGGTTTCAGTTGATGCGCCAACGTGATCGAAAGACTGGTTATTCCCATAAAGGTTCCGCCAAATAAAGCGCCTCCCACTAAGGTATTCAGCTGATTGGGCATGATGACCGGCAGCAGTATGCCCAGGGCCTGCAGTCCATAAGCCAGCATCAGGCTGGCTTTGATACCGGCCTTTTGGGACAGCCGCGCCCAAAGATACGTTGAGGGAGCTGCCGCCAAGCCGATAAGCACCCAGCTTTGATTCGCAATCGAACTGAGTTCTGGCATTGATTTGATCATTTGCACAATAAAGGTGGCGGTTATGATATAGCCAATACCCTCCAGTCCGTAACTGATGAGAAGAATGTACCAGGTATAATCCCGTATAAATAGATTGCTGCTTCGTGCCTTTTCCTGCTCTCCCGATTCAGAGCGCGACATGTTCGCCAGCGTACACCAGGCGAGAATTCCAAATGCACTCCCTCCCATTGCCAAGCCCAGCCAGGCAGTTTCCCAGCCGCCCAGGCTATCAAACATAGGCACAAATATACCGGTAAAGGCAATGCCAATACCCACCCCGCTATACAGATATCCTGCCCGGTCGCTTCGTCCTTGTCCCAGGGTAACAACAGAGGCAACAACAAACAAAATAGCGCTCAGAAAGCCGGCGCCCAACCGCAGCAAAGTCCAAAGAAAATGATTTTGCGTGAGCGGCATACTGATCATTAAAATAATACTGATGACTACTCCTGCTCCTAACCAGGTCCGCAAATGCTCTCGAACCCACGGTTTTCGCGAAAGGTAAGCGCCAATCAAATAGCCCAGATAGTTTGCTGAAGCCATGACTGCCACATCCCATTCGGTTACACCCAGGTCTCTTTGCATCAAAGGAATAATGGGTGTGAAGCCAAAACGTGAGATTCCCATGGCTAAGCTGAGAGCACAAATCCCCCCGATAAGGCTGTGCATATTACTATGCTTCGACTCGGCCACCTCCTATGCAGTGAATATGGTTTTATGGTACTATAAAAGAGGCCATTATTAGAAGCGATTCATTTCTATGACAGCAATCGCTTTTGTCTATGAGGCAGGAGGAGCATCTGATGGATTTAGACGATATAAAAGTATTTCGCCAGGTTGCTTTACATGGATCGATGACCCAGGCAGCAGAAATGCTGGGCTACGCCCAGTCCAGTGTTACGGCCCGTATCCGCAAACTGGAGGCGAACTTGAAGGTAGATTTATTTTACCGTAATGCCAAAGGCGTGCAGCTTACTCCCGCCGGTCAGATATTCCTGGAGCAAGGACTAAAAATAAACCAACTCATGGAAGAGTTATACTCCCGCCTGAATCCAGCCAAAACTCCCGGCGGTTTGTTGCGTCTCGGCGCTATGGAAACAACGGCTGCCACCCGCCTTCCTTCCCTGCTAAAGAAATACCATTCCTTATATGACCATGTGGAACTGTCACTTCAGACCGGGCCCACTGAATACTTAATCAATCAGCTCCTGCATTACGAGCTTGACCTTGCTTTTGTCGCAGCGCCCGTCAATCATCCAGAAATCACTGAGATTGAAAGTTTTAACGAAGAGATGGTTCTGGTTGCCGAGAAAAAAGAAACTATCCAGGATATCCCGGAAATTATGAGGAATAGAACGATCCTGGTTTTCCGCCCCGGCTGCTCTTATCGAGCATTGCTGGAAAGATATTTACTGGAAAGCAACTCTGCACCTTTAAGACGTTTTGAATTTGGCTCTTTGGAAGCTATTATCGGCGGCGTGTCAGCCGGTATCGGAATCTCCTTATTGCCTAGATCGGTTATCGAAGACAAGCTTCAATCAAACACACTAACCGCCTATGAGCTGCCAGCTCATCTACGCAGTTGCCCAACGATGCTGATTCGCAGAAAAGACGTGGTGCAAACGGCAGCTATGACTCATTTTACTGATTTGTTATGGGCTGAAAACCGCTGAGCTATTTGCCGCATCAACTTTCTAATTATCCACAGCTATAAAATAAAACTGCACTCTTGTCAGGAGAATGCAGTTTTATTTTTTCAGCTATAAGCATCTTTGCATTACCCTTCCGCCTTTGATCGTTCCGCTAATTCCTTCTTTTTCATTAATGCTTGGGCCTCCGTCAGCCCATTTTTAAAATGATGCCTGACTCTTTGCATAAGGAAGCTCAAATTACACCTTTGTCTGCCTACGATAAAAAATACTATGGCTTCGCCTATCGCCCAGGTTAACGCATAGGCCAATGCGGCTTTGGCAAGTACAGCCGCATGAGCCGGTATGGATCTCAAGATCAGAACCGCAATTCCCCTTGAAAGCTTTGCCAGACCAAAGACAACAGCAAAATCCAGGATATGTCTCAGCTCTATTTTTTCACCTAATAAACCGATAAGCTCAAACATAAGCTTTACTTCATTCAAGGTAAGTACAATAAAATCTGCCAACATTTCAAGCGGAGCTACTATGGTTCTATGCAGGACCGGCAAATAAGCCGGCAAGGTTGAAATGAGCACCCATGCGGTATTTTGAATCGCAGTCTCCTGAATTTCAATTTTGGCATGTTCGGGGCGGAAAACAGGAAAATTATGAGACAGCGCAAACCTGATACGCTCATGATTAGCCAGTATTTGTGCCGCCAGGTTAGGATCTGCAGCATCAAAAGGATACACCTCTGTATGAAACTGTTTAACCTCATTGGCAATCCGGGACTCTACAATACAAAAGTCCGAGGTTTTCAGTTTTTCTTTATCAAATTCCTCCTCCGTCGACACCGGTATGATGATTAGACGTTTCAACATTTCTTTATTGCTGTGGATCTCATCATTATCAGGCACCGGGAAGGTGAAATTATGGTAAGGAAAGCTGACCAACCATTTCATCATGTCTTCAATCGCTGCCGTAGAGCCCACAAGGCCAATCTGAATATTATGCTGGCAAACCCGGTTGATCTTGTGCATATTTATCTGGCTTAATTCATCCCATATTTTATGAATGATAAAAGTCTCCTCGTGCCCCATTCTCTGCCGCCCTCCTTTGTTCTATGGAATACCTGACTATATCAGCTTACAGGTTTATGTGGTGTCTCCGACCGGTTTTACTACAATCAACTCTTTATCCACATCCTTTAGTTTGACAGATCAGACACATCTTGATTCTACGAAACCGGGGGCAATGCTGCTGTAAAATATCACCATACCTTTTTCATGGCAAAAAAAATTCTACGCCGGCAAGCGTAGAAACATGAGGTATTTTCTCCAGTATTCATTCCAGGCCCCGCCGATCTCCTTATGCCCGCTTTTTTGATTTTAACTGTCAGGCGAAACGAGGAGACAGGTTGCTAATTACAGGACTTATCAGTTACAAACCTTACGCCCATGTCGAATGCCTTCTGACAATCAAGGGGAAACACTTCAGCTCTTCTCTTAGCCTTCGCTTCAGCATCAAACAAGGTTGAGACCACCTTTGAGTAATCTTTAAACTGATACGTATCAAAACTAAGGAGCGACTCACAAGCCCCGAAGGCCATTCGCATTCCAAATTCATTAAACTCGATAGGCTTATCCATTCCATATGTCTTTAGCATTTCTTCTGTTACATTCATTGTATAAATAAATCCGGTATTTATTTTCTTCGGAAAATAGGATCGGTGAGAATCACTGTATTCCACATACTGAAACAGTAAACGGTCCAGGAAGGCAGCCATCTGACCAGTTACCCTTCCCCAATAAATCGGAGAGCCTAAGATAAGAGCATCGGCTTCCTCCACCTTTTTAAAGACTTCTGCCAGATCATCTTGTATGGGACACTTACCATAGCTTTTTCCCCCTATGATTTTACACGCAAAACAGCTGATACACCCTTTGTAGTTCAGATCATAAAGATGGATTAGTTCGGTTGTCGCTCCCTGTGAGGCTGCCCCCTCAAGAGTGTTATTGAGTAGTGTGGCTGTGTTCCACGTCTTCCGTGGACTTCCGTTAACTGCAAGAACCTTCATTGGCTATTCCTCCATATACTTACAATTTGTTTATGGCCGTATTAAAGTTAGTGGTCTGTAAACCCTAATTCTATAGTGTTCTTACGAGATCTTTTCCGCCCTGCTTTGTTGTCGTCGACTTACATATTCCCGATATGTGCGCCTCCTCCGCCTCGCAGGACGAAAAATCTCTCGCAATTCATCCTATTGCTTTAGAGTTTTCAGACCACTAGCATATCACTCTTACTATAAATGCTGAAGTAGGCACATTTGGCATAGTTACTATACTGTAGGAAAGTTAACTTTAAAACCTTTTATCCTACAGACATTGAATTACATTGTTAACATTCTTAGTATTTGCTATCCCTGGCAAAATAAAAAAAGTCCTGCCAAATTCAGCAGGACTTTTTTTGAGGATCAAAAGAAATATTTTTATCTAGACACTCACGTCAACATTACTTCCCAGCGTATCTGAAGGTGGAACCAGCATATCCAGCATTTCGGTACTGCTTGTTTCGGTAGTATCCATGACTTTCTTCAGGACCTGAATACTCGCGTCTGTTTGAACCTGACTAAGCGAATAGGCAACTGATAAAGCAGCAATATCCATAGATAGACTCCCTCCTATGATTACCATTTTATTACTGCCGCTCCTCCTTGACAAGCACTAATTCATTTGCTGACAAGCGCGTCACAGCCATTCTGCGTATTTTTCAATCATATATAATCAGCCTATTTATCCGTAACAGCATAGCCATCATGATTATCCCACATCCACAAATACACCGTCTAATACCGTAAAAGCAGGCAAAAAATTTCCCCATTGGGTACTTATTACCCGTTTTTAATTATGCGTCTACTATCCAAATCGAAACAGCCTTTCCCCCAAAGTCCATATTATAGCTGAGGAAAAGCCATTCAGGCTGCATACAGTTTAGTTGGCACAAATATTGCTATTATTAGGAGTGTATATATATTATGGAGACCAGCTATGAAAAGTCAAGTACCACAAGTTAAGAAATCTAAAAGGAGGTTATTTTTGGGCACAAGAAATAAGCCTATAATAGGCAAAGGATTTCAATAAGTTAAGCTAGAGGCACATAGGGTTTCTGATTTCTAAGAACTGCATGAATTATGTATGTGAGCTTCCTAGCAACAGCACCAGTTGCGGAAAAAGAATGCTTGCCTTGAGCGATTTTTTGGGTGTAAAAGTCTTTCAAAATGGGGTTATGTATTTTGGCAACATTAGCAGCTAACCAGATAGCTCTGCGCAAATAAGGGGAGCCAC